>NZ_JBHVJT010000064.1:0-57682 GCF_042798815.1 Kitasatospora sp. NPDC057738
CTTCGTCGGCATCGCCATCGAACTCCTCGTCTTCACCCCCGTCGAACGCCGCGTCCTGCGCAACCGCGGCCTCCTCACCACGAGCAAGTGAGGCACCGCTGATGCCCGCCCTCCTCCTGATCGCCCACGGCAGCCGCGACCCGCGCCACGCCGCGACGGTGGCCGCGCTCGTGGAGGAGGTGCGGGCGCAGCGGCCCGGCATCGAGGTCGCCACCGCCTATCTGGACCACTGCGCGCCGCGGATCCCGCAGGTGGTCGGGCGGCTGGCGGACGCGGTGGCGGTGCCGCTGCTGCTCAACCGGGCGTTCCACGCCAAGCACGACATCCCGGCCGCGCTGCGCGCCGCCGGCTCCCGGCTGCCGGTCGCGGACGTGCTCGGCCCCTCGCCCCTGCTGCTCGCCGCCCTGGACCGCCGCCTCGCCGAGGCCGCTCCGGCGCTCGGCTCGCCCGCCGTCCGGGCCCGTACCGGCGTCGTGCTGGCGGCGGCCGGCTCCTCGGACCCGGCCGCCGACGCCGCGACCCGCGCGGTCGCCGCCGAGTGGCGCCGTACCCGGGGCTGGGCCGCCGTCGAGGTCGCGTACGCCTCCGCCGAGGGCCCGCGTGTCCCCGACGCCCTCGCCGCGCTGCGCGCCGCGGGCTCCGAGCACACCGCCGTCGCCCCCTACCTGCTGGCTCCGGGCCTGCTCCCCGACCGCATCGCGGCCGCCGCCGAGGAGGCCGGGGCGGATGTGCTGGCCCCGGTCCTCGGCCCGTCCCCCGAGGTGGCGGCCCTCCTCCTGCAGCGCCACGACGAGGCCCTGCGGGCCGCCGAAGCGGCCCCGGCCCTCACTGCCTGAGTGCGAAGACCTCTCAGGCGTGCTCCATCACGCTGTGCTCGCTGAGGTCGGGGGCGTGACGTGCCACGTTGCGGTAGTCCCCGTCGTCGTGGAGGACCGTGAGTCCGTGGTGCGCGGCCGTCGCGGCGATCACCAGGTCCACGGCGGATGCGCTGCGGTGCTGCCCGGCGAGCGCCATCCGGCGTTGCACCGTGTCGATCCAGCGTCCCGCGCTCTTGGGCACCGACACGTCCGGGTAGAACTCCGCGAACATCTCGGCAATCTCGTCGTACTCCCGGCCGTCGCGCGCCGTGTAGAGGAATTCGGCGCGCTGCGGGTAGCACGACGCGATCGACCCCGCGCTGATCGCGTCGAACCAGACGGCTTGGAGCTTGGGTTCACGCAGCAGCCGGACCAGCGCGGACGTGTCGAGGAGGTAGATCACCGAGCGTCCTTCTCCGCCCGGTGAAGCCGCTCGGCGCGCTCGACGGCCTCCCAGTGCTGGGCCCGCTCGAAATGCCTGGTGAGACATGCCGCGCGCTCCTGCTGTTCGGCGTAGAAGCGGAGCGCGAGATTGACGGCGTCCTTCTTGGTCCGGACTCCGGCGACGGCCATCGCCCGTTCCAGGGCCTCTTCATCGATGTCGATCTGCGTCACGGACATCCGGCACCTCCGGCGATCGATGTTGGTAATGTACATAGCATTGTACCTCGCCAACATCGATCCGCATGAGGACGCGACCGGGTCACACCCGGCGCAGGGTGAAGGTGTCCGTCGGGTGCCCGGCGTTGGCCTCGGCGAGGCCGCCGGCGAGCTGGTAGAGGCTGCCGGCCGGGCCGCCGACCACCGCGGTGGGGGTGGGGTCGGCCGAGGGGCGGACGGCGGTGAGGCGGGCGGTGCGCCAGTGGTCCTCGGAGCGCAACTCGACCTCGGCGTCCCGTCCCGCGCCGAAGAAGGCGTTGGTGACGCCCGCGATCGAGCCGTCCGGGCGGCCGAGCAGGCCGTCCAGGTGGAGCAGCGCCTGCCCGCCGGCCACCTCGACGCGCCGCAGCGCGGCCGGGTTCCCCAGCGGGACCTGCCACAGGGTGCCGTCGTCCCACTTGCCGAGGATCAGCCGGCCGTCCCGGTGGACGATGCCGTTGAGGCCGTACGCGCCGGGGGCGGGGGCCAGTCGCGGGTCGCGCAGCAGAACGGCGGCGCTGCCGTCCGGGGCGACCCGGTAGACGACGGGGGCGAAGGAGTCGGTGACGTACGCGGTGCCGTCGGGGCCGATCGCGATGTCGTTGGCCAGGTGGCCGGCGCCGTCGGCGGCGACCGCCGCGAGGTCGGTGTAGAAGAGGCGCCGGCCGGTGTCCAGGTCGTAGGCGCCGATCCCGGCGACCTTGCCCAGGGTGGCGGGGGTGCTGCGCTCGCCGATGCCGTTGTCGAGGTTGGTGACCAGGACGCGGCGGTGGACCGGGTCGATCCGCAGGCCGGCGATCTCGATCAGGGTGCCGGGGTCGTCCACCAGGGTGCGCACGCCGGCGTCGGTGCCGACGGCGGAGACGGTGCCGTGCCGCAGCGATCCGAGCAGGAAGCGGTGGTGGGCGGCGTCCCAGTCGCCCGACTCGGGGACGAGGCCGGGCGCGCGGCCCTGGATCACGGCGGGTGCCGGGCAGGCGGCGGCCGCGGCGGGCAGCGCCCCGGCCGTGCCGAGGAGGGCGGCCGCGGCGGCGACGGCGGCCAGGGCCCGGCGGGCAGTACGGTTCTGACGGTGGCTCATCGGCGTTCCCTCGCGTGTGCGGTCGTTGACGCGGTCAAGCCTCGCCCGATCGGCCGGCCCGCAGCAGTGCGTGGGAATACTGGTAGTCGGACTACCGGGAAGGACGGGGGACGGGGTGGACGTGAGGGACGTGGACGACACCGGGGAGCGCCGCTCGGCGCTGTCGAGCTTTCTGCGCAGTCGCCGCGCGCGGCTGACGCCGCAGGAGGTCGGGCTGGCGCCCGGGGTGCGGCGGCGCACCCCGGGGCTGCGCCGCGAGGAGCTGGCGCTGCTCGCCGGGGTGGGGGTGACCTGGTACACGTGGCTGGAGCAGGGGCGGGACATCCACCCGTCGCCGGAGGTGCTGGCGAGCCTCGCCCGTACGCTGCGGCTGGACCGGGCGGAGACGGCGTACCTGTTCCGGCTGGCCGGCGGGCATCCGCTGGACGGCGAGGTGGCCGCGCCCGGGGACGTGCCGGCCCCGCTGCTGCGGCTGATGCGCGCGCAGTGGCCGGCGCCGTCCTTCGTGATGGACGCCAACTGGGACATCCGGGCCTGGAACCCGGGCGCGGACGCGCTGTTCGGCCTGACCGGCCGCCCGCCGCAGGAGTGCAACCTGGCCTGGGTGGTGTTCGGCAACCCGGTGCACCGGGCCCGGGTGGAGCACTGGGAGGAGCACGCCCGGCGCTTCCTGGCCCAGCTGCGCTCCGCCTATGCCGAACGCGGCGGCGAGGCGACGGCCGTGGGGCGCCGGCTGGCCCGGATGATCCGGCAGGTCCGCGGCGAGTACCCGGAGGCGGACCGCTGGCTGGACGAGCACCAGGTCGCGGAGCGCTCCGGCACCGAGAAGGTGATCCGGCACGAGCGGGTGGGCGTGCTGCGGATCGACCAGCACGTGCTGCTGGCCGCCGAGGGCCTGCAGCTGATCGTGATGTCGCCGCGCGACGCCGGCACCGAGGAGCGGCTGCGCACCCTGGCACCGGCCCCGGAAACGGCAACGGCAACGGCGGTGACCCCGGCCCCGGTGTAGCGCGGACAGCGGTCCGCCGCCCCCGCACGGCGCGGGGGCGGCGGACCGGGAGCGGCGGACCGGGGACGGCCGTCAGACCGGGAGGTTCCACTTCTGGTTGGCGGCGCCGTTGCAGTCCCAGATGCCGAGCTGGTTGCCGTTCTCGGTGGCGAAGCCGAGGTCGTCCAGGCAGCGGCCGGACTGCGGGTTGAGCAGCGAGCCGTCGGCCCGGGCCTGCCACTGCTGGGCGCCACTGCCGTTGCAGTCCCAGATCTGCACCTTGGTGCCGTTGCCGGTGTTGCCGCCCGACACGTCCAGGCACTTGCCGAGCGCGCGGATCGTGCCGTCGACGCCGATCCGCCACTTCTGCGCGACCGAGCCGTTGCAGTCGTAGATCTGGACGGCGGTGCCGTTGCCGAGGTTGGCGCCCCGCACGTCGACGCACTTGTTGACGTAGCCGGTGATCTGGCCGGTCGGGCCGGCCGGCGGCGCGGCGCCGAGGACGACGCGCGGGAACATCACGGAGTCGCCGATCATGCAGGAGGCGGACACGGTGCCGTCGCCCATCCCCAGGCCGCCGATGGCGGGGCGGGAGAACTGCACGGTGTGGGTGGAGTTCCAGTAGAGGCAGTTGGCGGTCACGGTCCAGGTCTGCATCGGGTCGAGGCCGCTACAGCTGCCGATGGCGTTCCAGGCGGAGGTGTAGGCGGCGCAGGCGGGGGCGGCCTGGGCGGCGGTGGCCGGTGCCACCACGGCGGCGGCCCCGGCGAGCAGGGCGGTGGTCAGCAGGGCGGAGGTTCGGCGCATGGGAGGGTCGTCCTTCCGAATCGGGGAATCACGTCGACTCACCGTCCACGCCCCGTCGGTGACGGTGCGTCGGATGTGTGGGCCGCGTGAAAGACTCGGGGGTGCGCGGTCGGCCGTCAACCGGCAGGTCACCGGCAGCTGCCGGGTGCGATGGGGCTGAGCAGGGACGTTGTCCCGGGCGGCAGTTTCGCCGGGTCCGCACGGCCGGGCCGTCGAGGGGCCGGGCCGCGGAAGCGGGGACGTTCCCGGGCGGATCGCCGGGCCGACCGGACAGCGCACGGCCCGGCTCCCCCTGCCGGGGAACCGGGCCGTCGTCGGAGCGGAAGGGCGTCAGTCCGTCTTGCGGCGCTGGCGGCCGGTGCCGTAGTTGGAGCCGGACTTGGAGCCGCTGCCGGGCTTGGCGCGGCCCGAGGAGCGGCCGATGAAGCCGGCCGCCTGCGGGCGGTCGCCCTGGGCGGCGGCGCCCATGCGCTGCTTGGGGCGGGGGCGGCGCGGGTTGCCGTTCATGTCGACGTCGGCGGGCAGCGCGGAGCGCTTGCCGGAGCGGCGGCGCGGGGCGCCGGACTTGGCCCCGGCGGGCTTGTCGGCGCCGTCCTTGGCCGAGGCACCGGCCTGGGCCGCGACGACCGGTACGGCCAGCGTCACCGCGACGCCGCTGGGCGTGCGGGCGCCGGTGATCCGGGCCAGGTCGGCGTCGCCCGGGCGGATCTTGGTGACGGTCGGGCGGATGCCGGCGACCGTCATCAGCCGGTTGACCTCGCGGCGCTGCTCGGGCAGCACCAGGGTGACGACCGTCCCGGACTCGCCGGCCCGGGCGGTGCGGCCGCCGCGGTGCAGGTAGTCCTTGTGGTCGACCGGCGGGTCCACGTTGACGACCAGGTCCAGGCCGTCGATGTGGATGCCGCGGGCGGCGACGTTGGTGGCGATCAGCGCGGTGACGTGGCCGTCCCGGAACTGGTCCAGGACCCGGTTGCGCTGCGGCTGGGACTTGCCGCCGTGCAGGGCGGCGGCCTTCACGCCGTTGGCGAGCAGCTGCTTGGCCAGCCGGTCGGCGCCGTGCTTGGTGTGCACGAACATGATCACGCGGCCGTCGCGGGAGGCGATGTGCGCGGTGGCGGAGACCTTGTCGGTCTGCTCCAGCTGGAGGACGTGGTGGTCCATGGTGCTGACCGCGCCGGCCGAGGGGTCGACCGAGTGGGTCACCGGGTCGGCGAGGAAGCGCTTGACCAGCCGGTCGACGTTGCGGTCCAGGGTGGCGGAGAACAGCATCCGCTGCCCGCCCTCGGCGACCTGCTCCAGCAGCTTGCTGACCTGCGGCAGGAAGCCCATGTCGGCCATCTGGTCGGCCTCGTCGAGGACCGTGATCGCGACGTCGGAGAGATTGACGTCACCGCGCCCGATCAGGTCGTCCAGCCGGCCCGGGGTGGCCACCAGCACCTCGGTGCCGCGGCGCACCGCGTTGGCCTGCCGGTTGATCGACATGCCGCCGACGACGGTGGTGATCCGCAGGTTGACGGCGGTGGCGTACGGGGTGAGCGCCTCGGTGACCTGCTGCGCCAGCTCGCGGGTGGGCACCAGCACGAGTGCCAGCGGGTGCCGGGCGTCGGCACGGCGCCCGGCGGTGCGGGCGAGCAGCGGCAGGCCGAAGGCCAGGGTCTTGCCGGAGCCGGTGCGGCCGCGGCCGAGCACGTCGCGCCCGGCGATCGAGTCGGGCAGCGTGGCGGCCTGGATCGGGAAGGGCTCGGTGACGCCCTCGCGGGTGAGCGCGGAGAGGATCGCCCTGGGCAGTTCCAGCTCGGCGAAGGAGGCCGCCGGGGGCCGGGGCGGGGTGCCCTGGACCACGGTGAACTCGGTGGCCTCGGGCACGGCGGCGGGGCGGCCCTGCTTGGGGGCGCCGGCGCGGTTGCGCGGCTTGCGCGGGCGGTCGCCGCCGGCGGTGCGGCGGGCCTGGTCGGTGGTGCGGGGGCCGCGGTCGCGCGGCGGGCGGGCAGGGGTGGTCACGGGAGCTCCTCCGTTCGGTTGGCATCCTGGGCTGCGGGTGGTTCGGCCGTGGGGGGTTTGTGTTGGCTGCCCGGGCCGCACGGGGGGAGGGGGGGGGGCCCGCACCGTGCGGTGCGGGCCCCCGCTTCGCGATGATCGCGAGTCAGCGTGGAGCTGACGTCAGCCGATGATCTGGATGTTCTCGGCCTGCGGGCCCTTCTGGCCCTGGGTGACGTCGAACTCGACCTTCTGGCCCTCGAACAGCTCACGGAAGCCCTGAGCCTGGATGTTCGAGTAGTGGGCGAACACGTCGGCGCCGCCACCATCCTGCTCGATGAAGCCGAAGCCCTTTTCGCTGTTGAACCACTTCACGGTGCCGGTAGCCATAACCGTCTCCTCTAACTGGGGCATCAGGGACCCACACCTCGTGGATCCCCAAGTAGCCGCGATCCCCATCCGGAGACTGAAACACCGGACAAAACAAATGCGCCTGTCGGTTGGAACCAGCAGGCGCACACCACGTTCATGGGAACCAAAACTGCAACTGCATCGACTGTAGCACGGTGGAACCGGGCGTGACCGGGGATTTTCCGCCTCGGAGATCACGTTTGGCGGCTCCGGCAAAGGGGCAGCGGCGCCCCGCCGAAGCGGGACGCCGCCTGTCCTCGCGGACCCGGTCGGGCCAGGGCCGACCGGTCGGGTCAGTGCCGGCCGGCCGGCTCCGGCATGCCGTGCGTGCCGGGCAGCGGGGCCGGGCCCTCGCCGTGGCCGTGACCGTGGCCGGGGTCGGCGCCGTGGCCGGGCCACCAGGCCTTGTTGCCGATCAGCGCGGTGAGCGCCGGGGTGAAGAACATCGCCATCACGAAGGCGGCCAGGATGATGCCGAAGGCCATCGCGAAGCCGAACTCCAGCATGAAGATGTTGCCCGCGAGCATGAAGGTCGCGAAGGACGCCGCCAGGATGAAGCCGGCCGCCGCGACGGTCGGGCCGCCGTGGCGCAGAGCCTCGCGCGCGGCCTCACGCGGGTTGCGGCCCTCGCGGGCCTCCTCGCGGAGGCGGGCGATGATCAGGATGTTGTAGTCGGTGCCGATCGCCACCACGAAGAGGTAGATGAGGATCGGCAGCATGAACATCAGGCCGGTCTCGCCGCCGAGGTTCTGGAAGAGCAGCGTGGTGGCGCCGAGGGTGGCGGTGAAGCCCAGGCCGACCGAGGCCATCAGGTACCAGGGGGCGACGACGCTGCGCAGCTGCAGGCCGAGGATGAGCAGGATCAGCAGACCCGCGATCGGGAAGACCAACTTGTAGTCGTGGGTCATCGCGAGGTTGATGTCCTTGTAGATGGCGGTCAGGCCGCCGACCTTCGCCTCGGTCCCGGCCGGCACCTGGCCGTGCGCGGCCTCCCGGAGCCGGGTGAGGGTCGCGATCGCCTCGTTGCTGTCCGGCTTGTCCTTCAGCATGACGGTGAAGTCGGCCGTCGCGCCGTCCGCGCTGAGCTGGGGCTTCGGCGCGGCCTGGGCCACTCCGGAGACCTCGCCGAGCTTGGCGGCGTAGGAGTCGAACGCGCCCGGGTCGAGCTTGGCGCCGCTGGTGCTGGTGAGGAAGACGTGGGTCGGGTCGGCCGCACCGGCGGAGAAGCCGTGGATCATCTTGTCCTGAACGACCATCGACTCCTTCTCCTTGGGCATGGAGCTGCCCGCGAGGTCGAAGGTGCCGTTGTAGCCCAGGGCGCCGACGGACAGCGCCAGCAGCACGCCGCCGGAGGCGAGCGCGACCACCGCCGGGCGCTTCTGCATCATCCGGCCGAGCGCGGCGAAGCGCGCGTCGTTCGGCTCCCGCATCCACTTCTTGCCCGGCCAGAACACGGCACGGGCCGGGATGACCGCGAGCAGGGCCGGGGCCAGGGTGAGCGAGGCGAAGGCGGTGACCACGACGGCGATGGCCAGGGCGGGGCCGAGGGCCTTGAACATGCCCAGGCTGGAGAGGATCAGCACGGCGAAGGCGACGGTGACCGCGCCGGCGGCGGAGGCGATCGCCTCGCCGACCCGCCCGACCGCGTTGGCCACGGCGTCCTTGCGGTCGTCACCGGCCCGCAGCCGCTCGCGGTAGCGGAACGCCAGGAAGAGGAAGTAGTCGGTGCCGACGCCGAGCACGACGACGATCAGGATCGCCGAGAGTATCGGGGTGCTTTCGAGGCCGAAGGCCTTGGTGGCGTAGTTGATCAGGCCGTTGGAGGTCGGCATGGCGACCACGAGCGAGACCAGGAGCGGCAGCAGGCCGGCCAGGATGCTGCGGAAGATGATCCCGACGATGATCGCGACCAGGACGATCGTCGCCAGTCCGATGAGGGCGTCGGCCGAGCCGGAGGCGTCCTGCTGGTCCAGCGACTGGGCGGCGGCGCCACCGAGCTGGAACTTGACGTCGGTGCCCGCGCTGAGTGCCTTGCCCTCCTCGCGGAGGTGCTTGGCGACGTCGCCGAACGCCTTGGGGTCCTGCTGCTTGGTCTTGTCGATGGCTATCGGCGCGAGCGCGTACTTGCCGTCCTTGGACGTGGTCTGCTCGCCGACCGGGATGATCTTCTCGACCGCCTCGATCTTCTTGTCCGTGAGGCCCTGGACGATCTTGGCCATCGCGGCCTTGTCGCCCTCGTTCAGCGCACCGCCGTCGTTGCGCTCGAAGAGTGCCAGCGCGGACGGCGTGAAGCTGGCCGGGAACGCCTGTTCCTGGAGCGCGGCGGCCTGGATCGACTCGTAGTGCTTGGGGAGGAACGACGCCTCGTCCGTCTGCGCGGTGATCTTCGGCGCCGTCGCGACGATGGCGACCATCGCGACGATCCATGCGGCGATCACCCACCACGCACGGCGAACGACGAATTGTCCAAGTCGGTGGAACATGCTCGTGATGCCTCCTGGGCATGGTTCACCGCAGCCCTTGGGGGACGGGACGCTGGGCGACGGCAGGACCGGCTCGGGGAATGCCCGGCGGGCACTCCCTTGCCGGTCGGCAGGTAAGTGAATCTGGGGCATCATCCTACGAGCACTTGCTTGCCGCCCGGCAAGGAGCCCCCGTGTGCTTCAACCCCCGTAGGCCGCCCCGAAGCGGCCCCGCCCCAGTTTCCCCCGCCCGCAGCCCTGTAGACCTCGTGCTCCGGGTGGAGTCTTCTCCCCCTCAGGGTGGAGGCGCATCCCCTACCCCCCAGGAGGAGATCTCGGGGTCCGGGGGTAGGGAAAACCCCACCCCGGACCCGAGGAGAACACCAGGAGAGGGCCACCCGCCAGCCGGATTACCCGTCAACCCCCGCTTCCCTACTGTCGATCGGGACGCCGGACAGCAGCCGGCGCACCGCGACCGGCGGCTCCCCCGACCCAGGGCCGCCGCCGCTCCCGTCCGGCGACCACCGCCGCTCTCCCAGGGGGGAAGACCCACCGTGAAGCCCGTGAAGTCCAGACTCGGCCCGGCGGCCGCCATGGGCGCCTGGAGCGCCCGGCACCGCAAGACCGCCGTGTTCGGCTGGCTGCTCTTCGTCGTCCTGGCCGCCGCGCTCGGCACCGCGCACGGCAGCACCAAGGTGACCGAGGCCGAGTCGATCCCCGGACAGGTCTCCCGGGCCGCGCGGATCCTCGACGAGGCCGGGCTGCAGAGCCCGGCGGGCGAGACCGTCCTGGTCCAGAGCACCACCCGCAACGCCGACGACCCGGAGTTCCGCGCCGCCGTCGGCCAGGTGGTCGCCGCGGTGAACGGCACCGGAAAGGCCGCCGAGGTCCGCTCGCCGTACGACACCCGGGCGGTCTCCGCGGACGGCCACTCCGCGCTCGTGACGCTGACGCTCAAGGGCGACCGCGAGCAGGCGCCGGACCACGTCCAGCCGGTGCTGGACGCGGTGGCCGGCGTGCAGCGGCAGCACCCCGACCTCACCGTGGTCCAGCTCGGCGACGCCAGCTCCGACAAGTGGATGCAGGACCAGCTCACGAACGACTTCGCCCGCGCCGAGTGGACGGCCGTGCCGCTCGCCCTCGGCATCCTGCTGATCGCCTTCGGCGCGCTGGTCGCCGCCGTGCTGCCGGTGGTGCTCGCGCTCACCGCCTTCGTCGCCGCCGCCGGGCTGGTCGCCCTCAGCAGCGGGTTCCTGCACACCAGCGGCGACGCCTCCTCGGTGATGCTGCTGGTCGGCCTCGCCGTCGGCGTCGACTACTGCCTCTTCTACCTGCGCCGCGAGCGCGAGGAGCGGGCCGCCGGACGCGACGCCGCCACCGCGCTGGCCGTGGCCGCCGCCACCAGCGGCCGGGCCGTACTGGTCTCCGGCGTCACCGTGGTGGTCGCCATGGCCGGCATGTTCCTCACCGGGATCGCCACCTTCAAGGCGATGGCCTTCGCCACCATCGTGGTCGTGATCACCGCCGTGCTCGGCTCGCTCACCGTGCTGCCCGCACTGCTGTCGATGCTCGGCGACCGGGTCGAGAAGGGCCGGGTGCCGTTCCTCGCCAGGCCGCGCCGCCCGGCCGCCGGGGACCGGAGCGGCGGACGGTTCTGGAACGCGGTGCTGACCCCGGTGCTGCGCCACCCGCTGGCCGCCACCGTCCTCGCCGGCGCCTTCCTGCTGGCCGTGGCCGCACCGCTGCTCACCATGCACACCGCCAAGCTGACCTTCCAGCAGCAGCTGCCCGCGGGCAACGCCCTGGTCGCCGCCTCGCAGAAGATCGAGGCCGCCTTCCCGGGCAGCCCCGCCCCCGCCACCGTGGTGATCAGGGCCGCCGACATCGACTCCCCCGCGATGACCGCCGCGATCGCCGAGCTCAGGGCCAGGGCGCTGGCCGGCGGACGGATGCACGGCCCGGTGGAGGTCACGGTGCACCCCGACAAGAACGTGGCCACCGTCGACATCCCGCTCAACGGCACCGGCAACGACGCCACCAGCAACGAAGCCCTGCGGAGCCTGCGCGAGGACCTGGTGCCCGCCACCGTGCTCGCGGTGCCCGGCACCGAGGCCCCGGTCACCGGCCAGACCGCCGCCTCGTACGACTTCAACCGGAAGATGACCGGCTCGATGCCGCTGGTCCTCGGCTTCGTGGTGGTCCTCGCCTTCCTGCTGATGCTCACCTCGTTCCGCTCCCCGGTCGTCGCCCTCACCGCCGTGGTGCTCAACCTGCTCTCGGTGGGCGCCGCGTACGGGGTGCTGACGCTGGTGTTCCAGCACGGCATGGGCGCCTCGCTGCTGGGCACCGCCGGGGTCGGCGCGGTGGAGTCCTGGGTGCCGCTGTTCCTCTTCGTGATCCTCTTCGGACTCTCGATGGACTACCACGTCTTCGTGGTCTCCCGGATCAAGGAGGGCCACGACCGCGGCCTGCCGACCCGGGACGCGATCGCCCACGGCATCCGCTCCACGGCCGGGGTGGTCACCAGCGCCGCGGTGATCATGGTGGCGGTGTTCTCGGTCTTCGGCTCGCTGTCCATGCAGGTGATGAAGCAGATGGGCGTGGGCCTGGCGGTCGCGGTGCTGATCGACGCCACGGTGATCCGCGCGGTGCTGCTGCCCTCGGTGATGACCCTGCTCGGCGAGCGCAACTGGTACCTGCCGCGCTGGCTGAACTGGCTGCCGGACCTCTCGCACGGCGAGTCCGTCCCGCCGCCCGGCACCGACCCGGCCCCGCACGGGCCGCCGGCCGCCCCGGCACAGGGGGCGCGCCACCGGGCCGAGGTCTGAGCCTCCCCCGGCACCCCCGGCAACCTCGGAGCCCCGGCGTCCCGACCCCTCCGAGAACCCCTCTGAGACCCGTCGGAGCCCCCTCCGACCCGCCCGACGCCGGGCTCCGCAGCGCGCGGGGCCCGGCGTCCTTGCGTCATGATGATCACCGTCCGGGGTTCCCCGGATGAACGTCGGCGGAACGGAAACCCAGTCATGATCCCCTTCGACGAGGGCCGCGCCCGGCTGCTGCTCGCCCGGGCCTGCGAGTCGGCCGGGCTGGCCGCCCCCGACGGGGCCACGCTGCTCGCGCTCGGCGAGAACGCCGTCTTCGACCTCGGCGACCCGGCCGTGGTCGCCAAGGTCGGCCGCGGCCCCGAGCTGTACGACCGCGCCCACCGCGAACTGGCCCTGGCCCACTGGCTGGCCGGCCAGGACGTCCCGGTGGTCCGCCCGTACGACGCGGTGGCGCCCGAGCCGCAGCTGGCCGACGGCCACCCGGTCACCTTCTGGCACCGGCTCGCGCCCGCCGTCCGGCCCGCCCGCCCGGTCGACCTCGCCCCGCTGCTGCACGCCCTGCACCAGCTGCCGCTGCCGCCCTTCACCCTCGGCCGGCGCGACCTGCTGGCCCCGGTCGAGCGCTGGCTGGCCTCCGCCGAGGGCCACGTCGACCCGGTGGACGTCGCCTTCCTGCGCCACCGCCGGGACGCCTTCGCGGCCGCCCTGCCCGACCTCGTCCCGCAGCTGCACCCCGGGGTGATCCACGGCGACGCGCTGCCGCGCAACCTCCACATCGGCCCGGACGGGCCCGTGCTGCTCGACCTGGAGTTCATGGCGAACGACCTGCGCGAGCACGACCTGGTGGTCCTCGCCCTCAGCCAGGACCGCTACGGCGTGCCCGTCGAGGAGTACCGCGCGTTCACCGGGGCGTACGGCTGGGACGTGCGCGAGTGGCCCGGCTTCACGGTGCTGCGCGGCGCCCGGGAGACCGCCAGCGCCTCCTGGGTGGCGCAGCAGGCGGCCAGCAACCCGGCCGCGCTGAAGGAGTTCCGGCGCCGGGTCGACTCGCTGCGGGACGGGGCCACCGAGGTGCGCTGGTACCCCTTCTGACGGCCCTCCCCGTTACCCGTGGAGCGGCGGGGCCGCCAGCGGGGCGAGTGTGAGAAGACTCTTACGGCGGGTCGGTCCGGTCCGCAACCGCGGAACGTACGATCGGCGTCCTGTCGGACAGTCGTCCTGACCCGAGAGATCGGCACCGCACTCGCACCTCAGGAGCCGCCGCCATGCACCGGACCGCCCGCCGCCCCTCCGCCCCGACCCGACCGTCCCGATCCAGGCGCCGGCTGCTCGCGGGCTGCGTCGCGGTGGCCGCCGCCCTGGGGCTGGCCGCGTGCGGGACCGCCAGCGGGGCGCTCCGGCCGCCGAGCGCGGCGGCGCCGTCCGGGACGCAGTCGCCGGCCGCCACCGAACCGGGCGGGACGGCGGCGGCCACCGTCGCGCCGGCGCCCGGAGCGGACGCCGTGCCGCCGGGCGCGGGCTCCCCGGCCGCCACCGAACCGGCCGCCCCCGCACCGGCGGTGCCGGCGAAGCCGAGGCCGACCGCGGCCACGGGCTCCCCCGTCTCCACCGTGCCGACCGCTCCCACCACGCCCATCACACCCACCGCTCCGGCCACCCAGGCCCCACCGGCCACCCCGACCGCCGCGCCGTCCCCGACCGCCGCGCCGTCCTCGCCCGCCGCACCGTCCTCGCCCGCCGCGCCGCCCCCGCACACCGGCGCGGGCACCGTGATCGGCTCCACCGCCTCCGGCGGCCGCACCGTGGCGCTCACCTTCGACGACGGCCCCGGCCCGGCCACCGGCCAGATCCTCGACCTGCTGGCCCAGTACCACGTCAAGGCCACCTTCTGCCAGATCGGCCAGAACGCCGCCGCCAACCCCGCCATGGTCAAGCGCGTCCTGGCCGCCGGGCACCGGCTCTGCGACCACAGCGTCCACCACCCGCAGCCGTTCGCCAAGCTCCCGCACGACAAGGCCGTGGCCGAGATCACCGACGCCCGGAACATGATCGTCCAGGCCGGCGGCCCCGGCACCGGGGTCGGCTGGTTCCGCGCCCCGGGCGGCGGCTTCAACGCCGACAACGAGCACATCACCGCGAGCCTCGGGATGTCCTCCCTCGGCTGGTCCGTCGACCCGCGCGACTGGGCGCGTCCGGGCACGCCGGCCATCGTCTCGGCCGTGCAGAAGCAGCTCAGGCCCGGCGGCGTGATCCTGATGCACGACGGCGGCGGCGACCGCAGCCAGACCGTGGCCGCGCTCAAGCAGCTGCTGCCCTGGCTGGTCGCCCAGGGCTACACCTTCGACTTCCCGGCCGCGTAGGGCCAGGGCCGTCGGGGCCTCGGCTCCGGCCGGAGCGCTCCGGAGTTTCCCCCGGTTCTCCCCCGCGTCCCCGGTTCCCGGTTCCCGTACCGCGGACGGCTCCCGCACCGCGGCCGTCCGGGCGCGTCAGGGCACGCGCAGCCGGTAGACCTGCCGGGAGCCGCCCTCCGGGCCCGGGGCGGCGGCCTCGGCCGGGGTGAAACCCAGCCGCTCGTAGAAGACCCGGGCGCCGCTCGCCACCGCGCCCGGGTGGTCCGGGCCGAAGGTCACCACCTCGACGGTGGCCGGGCCCCGGACATGACGGCGCAGCACGTCCTCGACCAGCTCCCGGCCGACACCGGTGCCCCGGGCGCGCCCGGCCACCACCAGCCAGTGCAGGTGGTACGGCCCCGGGTCAGCGGCGCCGAACAGCAGGCCGCCGAGCAGCCCCTCGCCGTCCTCGGCGACGGTCGCCAGGCCCCCGTCGATGCTGCCGCGCACCGCGCGGTGGAACCCCGGCTCGGCGACCATCGGGCCGAACCAGTGCTCGACCTCGGCGGCGAGGGCGAGGAAGCCGGGCAGGTCCGCGGGGCGCGCGGGCCGCACGGCCGTCACCGGGCGGGCCAGCGCGGGTCGACCACCGCCTGCGGGTCCTTGCCGCGGCGCAGCCAGGCCTGGAGGCCCTCGGCCCACTGCCGGTACCAGTCGATCTGCCGGCGGTGCAGTTCGGCGGGCTCCAGCGCCCCCACCTCGGCCGGGTAGCGCCCGGCCAGCGCGACGGCGACCCGGACGGCGGCGAGCGCGTCGCTGCCCGCCTCGTGGGCGTCCGTCAGCTCCACCCCGTACAGCTCGCAGACCCGCTGCAGGGTGCGCGAGCCCTTGCGGTACTTGTCCACGGCCCGGTCGATCACCAGCGCGTCCAGCACCGGCCCGACCGGCCCGCCCAGGCGCTCGGCGAGCGTCGCCAGCCCGTGCCGGCGCAGCTCGGCGTCGAGCAGCGACAGGTCGAACGGCGCGTTGAACGCCACCACCGGCCGCCCGGCGGCGATCCGCTCGCACAGCGCGGCGGCTATCTCCTCCACCGCCTCCTTCGCGGGCCTGCCCTTGCTCCGCGCCACCTCGTCCCCGATCCCGTGGATCGCCGCCGCCTCGGCGGGTATCGGCACCCCGGGGTCGAGCAGCCAGTGCGCGGCGCCCACCCGGGCGGCCCCGACGGTGTCCACGAGTGCGGCCGTGACGATGCGGTCCACGGCCGGGTCGGTGCCCGTGGTCTCCAGGTCGAAGCCGACCAGTGGCTGCTGCCACCAGCTCATCAGGTGTGTCCTTCCGTCCTGCCTCTCGAAACAGCCCCTATCATCACCCGGCCCACCGACAACCCGGCCCGCGGGGAGACCGGTCACGGGCCCGCCCGGGCCCCGGGCGCGGACGAAGGGGCCGCCCCCGAGCGGTGCCCCGGTCCTGCCCGTGCCCCCTCCTCGGCCCGATGCCGCACCGTTCGCGGCCGGCGCGAAGAGCGCCGGGACGGGCGTCCGGCGGTGACGTCGAGCCGCCCGGCGCGGCCGTGCCGAACCCGTGGGAGTGCTGAGAGCCCGTGGGAGTGCTGAGAGCCCGTCATGCCGACCGCCCCGGTCGCGGGGTGCGACCGGGGCGAACGGGGTGGGCCAGCGGGGCGGGGTGGGCTAGCGGGGCGGGGTGGCGAGGGCGAGCCGGCTGGGGAGGACGCTGGAGGCGACGGCGAGCAGCAGGCACAGGGCCGTGCCGGCGCCGAGCGCTGCCCAGGGCAGTCGCAGGGCGACGGTGGCCCGGCCGGCCAGGATGCGGTGGTTGAGCAGGGCGGTGGTGCCGTACTGGGTGAGCGCGGTGACGGCGAGGGCGAGCAGGGCGGCGGTGGCGACGACCAGGACGGCCTCCAGCGCGACCATCCACGTGACCTGGCGGCGCACCGTCCCGGCCAGCCGCAGCACGCCGAAGTCGCGCCGGCGGTCGGCGGTGCTCATCACCATGGTGTTGACGATCGCGATCAGCGCGTAGAGCAGGGCGGGCCCGAGGATCGTGGTGGTGGCGATCCAGGCGTAGTGGGCGCCGGGGTCGGGCCCGGGGTGGTGGGCGTCGGTGAGGGTGCCGCCGAGCCGGTCGGCCGGTTCGGCGTCGAGGTGGACGGCGGCGGGGCGGGCGCCGGCCAGGTGGCCGGCGACGGCGTCGCCGCTGAGCAGGATCTCGTCCAGGCCGAGCTGGGTGCGGTAGACGAGGGCGAGCCGCAGGCTGGTGACGGTGCCGTCGGCGAGGCGCAGGTTGACCTGGTCGCCGAGTTTCCAGCCGTGGCCGCGGACCTGGTCGGTGGAGGCGGCGAGGGTGGCGCCGCGCAGGTCGGCGGCGCTGCCGTCGACGGCGGGCAGTGTCCAGGCGGTGGCGAGGTCGCCGTCGACGACGGTGGCGGCGGAGGGCGCGCTCGCGGGCGAGTCCTCGCCGTGGTCGTCGAAGGCGGGGGCGGCGGCGCCGAGGCCGGTGACCACGGTGGCGGTGGTGGCGGTGGCGTGCAGTCCGGGGCGGGCGGCGGTGAGCCGGTGGGCGGCGTCGGCGGGCAGTGGGGCGCCGCCGGGGCGCAGCACGTACGCGGCGGCGGCGAGGGCCCGGTTCTGGGCGGTCATGGCGTCGGCGAAGGCGGCGGTGGAGCCGACCACGGTGCCGGTGAGCGCGATGGCGAGGAAGGCCGGGGTGGCGGTGGAGACGGTGCGGCGCACGGCGGTGAGGGCGTTCTGCCGGGCGAGCAGCGGGGCGGCGGCGACGGCCCGGGCGAGCGGGGCGCTGAGCAGTCGCAGCAGCGGCGGTACGACGGCCGGTGCGAACAGGGCGAGCGCGGTGACGGCGAGCAGGTCGGCGCCGAGCACCCACTGGGAGGCGAGTTGCGGGTCGTCGGGCTGGTCGCCGGGGGCGGGGGCCATGGTGGGCGCGGCCAGGTAGTAGCCGACGGTGCCGGCCAGGGCGGTGAGGCCGAGCAGCGCGCAGGTCCAGCGCAGCGGGGTCATGGCCGCGCGGTCGGCGGCGGCGTCGCCGAGCGCCTCGACGGCGCGCACCCGGCCGGCCCGCAGGGCGGCGGTGACGGCGCCGAGCAGGGCGACGAGGAGGCCGACGGCGGCGGCGAGCAGCATCGGCCCGGCGGCGGGGTGCGCGGTGAATCCGTCGGGGGCGGCGCCGCGGGCGACCAGCCAGGCGGCGAGCGCGGGTGCGCCGGGCAGCGAGAGCAGGCAGCCGCTGACGGCGGCGGCGAGGGCGACGACGGCGGCCTCGCCGGTGATCAGCCAGACGATCTGCCGGGGCGTGGCGCCGACGGCGCGCAGCATCGCGATCTCCTGGCGGCGCTGGGCGACGGCGAAGGCGAAGGTCCCGGCGACGACGAAGACGGCGACGAAGGCGGCCATCGCGGCGGTGAACTGGAGCACCTTGTGCAGGGAGGGCGCGCCGAGCGGGGAGTCGTCGCCGGCGGTGTCGTGGAGCAGGCTGCCGATGGTGGCGACGAGCAGGACGCCGAGGGTGAGGGCGACGTAGGAGCCGGCGAAGGCGGACTTGCGCCGCCGCAGGCTCGCGGTGGCGACCGGCAGCAGGGTGGTGATCGAGGTCATGCCGCCGTCTCCAGGGCGGTCATCCGCTCGGCGACGTGCTGGGCGGTGGGGTGGGGCAGGTCGTCGACGATCCGGCCGTCGGCGAGGAAGAGCACGCGGTCGGCGTAGGCGGCGGCGACCGGGTCGTGGGTGACCATGACGGTGCTCTGGCCCTCCTGGTCGACGAGGTCGCGCAGCAGGGCGAGGACGTCGCGGCTGCTGGCGGAGTCGAGGGCGCCGGTCGGTTCGTCGGCGAACAGCATGCGCGGCCGGGTGATCAGCGCGCGGGCGATCGCGACGCGCTGCTGCTGGCCGCCGGAGAGCTGGGAGGGCAGGTGTCCGGCGCGCTCGCCGAGGCCGACCTGGGCGAGTGCCCGGCGGACCTGCGCGGGGTCGGGGCGGCGGCCGGCCAGCCGCAGTGGCAGGCCGACGTTCTGTTCGGCGGTGAGCGAGCCGACCAGGTTGAAGGCCTGGAAGACGAAGCCGATCCGCTGGCGGCGCAGCACGGTGAGCTCGGTCTCGCCCAGCGCGCCGAGGTCGGCCCCGTCCAGGGTGACCCGGCCGCTGTCGGGCCGGTCGAGGCCGGCGCAGCACTGCAGCAGGGTGCTCTTGCCGGAGCCGGAGGGGCCCATGACGGCGGTGAAGCCGCCGCGGGCGAACTCGACGTCCACCCCCCTGAGCGCCCGTACGGCCTCCGGGCCGGTTCCGTAGGTGCGGTGTACGTCGTCGAGGCGCAGGACGGCCCCGTTCTCCCCCGTGATCTTCACAGCAGCCACACCTACCACGGGGGCCACGGCCCCGACCAGGCGGTTTGGGGGAATCGTTATGCCGTCAGCCGCCGTGCTCCGGCGCGGACTTCGGCGCGGACCTCGGCCCCGCCGACGGGGCGGTACAGGAAGACGTCGACCGGATCCTCGTGGACGACGGTGAAGCCGTGGCGTTCGTACAGCCGCTGGGCGGCGCTGCCGCGGAGGACGATGAGGCGGAACGGTTCTCCGGCGGCGTCGGCCTCGGCGAGGAGGTGGCGCAGCACGGCGGTGCCCAGGCCCCGCCCCTGGAGGTGCGGGGCCAGGTAGAACAGCTCCAGGTGGCGTCCGCCCCGCTCGTCGGGGCGGACGGTGACGCAGCCGGCGAAGGCCCGGTCCACCAGGAGTACGGAGGTGTACCTGGTCGAGAAGGACGCCCTCACCCGCTCCCGGGAGCGGGCCGGGTCCCAGCGGCCGAGGCGTTCCAGGTCGGCGCGCATGACCTGGGCCTTGAGGTCCGTGACGGGTTCGAGGTCCTCGGGCGCGGCGGGGCGCAGGCTCCAGTCGGGGGCGTTGTTCACGGCCCGCAGTCTGGCAGCCGCGCCGCCGCTCCGACCAGCCGTTTTCGTCAGGACACCGGCCGGGAGTCGGCCCAGACGCCCTCGAACTCCTCGCGGTAGACCTCCAGCAGTCCCGCCTCGGTGCCGCCGGGCTGCTGGCCGGCGCCGCCGCGCAGCACCAGGGCCGGGGACTCCATGCCGCGGGCGCGGCGCAGGTAGGGCTGGATGACGCCGAGGTCGCGGCCCTGCCGGCGGCCGCCCGCCTGGCCGGCCGTGCGGGGGCCCTCGACCAGGTAGGCGGTGAAGCGCGGGGTTTCGTCGAAGACCCGGATCTCGAAGCCTCCCTGGTCCCGCAGCCGGGCCCGCACCCGCCGCACGTGCATGATGTTCATCTCGATGGAGCGCGACAACTCGCTTCGGCCGAGGCCGAGTTCGCGTTCGCGGCGGCGCACCGCGCTGCTCGCCGGGTTGAGGAAGAGCAGCCGCACCCGGCAGCCTTCGCCGGCCAGGCGCACCAGGCGCTTGCCGGTGTAGTTCTGGCAGAGCATGCCGAGGCCGATGCCGAGGGCGTCGAGGCGCCGGGCGCCGTCCAGCAGGTCCTCGACGGGGAGGTCGCGCTGGAGCCGGACCCGGTCGGCGTGCACGGCGACGACGTCCGCGTACCGGCCGGCCACCAGGGACTCGACCACGTCGGCGGGCACCCCGCCGGCGCCCCCGTCCAGCACGGCCAGCAGCCGGGCGGCGGCCCGCTCGGTCTGGGCCAGCACGGTCTGGGTGAGCACCCGGTTGCGGGAGACCACGTGCCGGGCCACCTCCAGCTCGTCGAGCGCCAGCTCGATCTCGCGCCGGTCGGCCAGGTACGGCTCGAAGCAGGGCCAGTGCTGCACCATCAGTTCGCGCAGCTGGGGCAGGGTGAGGAAGACCAGCGGGTCGTCGTCGGCCGGGTCGAGGAGGTAGCCCTTGCGGCGGCTGACCTCGCGCACGGCCCCGGCCCGGTGCGCCCACTCCTCGCCGGCCGGCCCGGCGGCGGCGGTGACCCAGTCCTCGCCGTGGGCGGGTGCGTAGATCGGGTGCAGCACCTCGTCGACCAGGGCGCGCAGCCGCTGTTCGACCAGGTTGAGCCAGACGTAGGCGCGGCCGGACAGCCGGACCCGCTGGTAGGCGTCCTCCCATTCGCCGGCCGACCAGGCCAGTGCGGGTATCTCGACCGGGCCGCCCTGGGCGGGCACCAGGGCCCGGCCGGTCAGGGTGGGACGCATGACCACCGTGGGCGCCTCGCTGCGGGTCGCGCCCCGGTCGGGGCCGCCGGGCCCGGAACCACGGCCGCCGGCGGGGAACACCATGCGCCACCTCATCTGGTTGCTGCGGCCGGCCCCCGCGGGCGCGGGGACCGTCGAAAGCCTGTCGGCCCGCCCCGGGCGGCCGGACGATCAAGGGTACTGCCCGCCGCGAGCCGATCGCAGCCGGTTGCCCGGGGCCCCTCCCGCACCACCGGAGCACTCTTCACACGAATGCTCGACGGGCGCTCGTTCGGCCCAACCCGGGCCGGATGTCCCGGCCCCCGGGGAGGGGCTCGGGGAGTATGCCCTGTGCCGCGCGTCACGGCGGCTGTGCCGTGCGTCACGGCGCACGGTCACGCACATGCCCGGCCGCCCGGCCGGGAAGAGAGCGTCCGGGCCCCGGCAGGCGGCCGGTCCCGTTGTCGGAGCACACGTCAGTTTCCGTCGGCAGCAAGGAAGTTGAGAAGTCATGCAGGTCTGGCCCGGTACGCCCTACCCGCTCGGCGCCACCTACGACGGGGCCGGCACCAACTTCGCCGTGTTCTCCGAGAGCGCCGACCGGATCGAGCTGTGCCTGATCGCCGAGGACGGCTCCGAGACGGCCGTCGAGCTGCGCGAGACGGACGCCTTCGTCCGGCACGCCTACCTCCCGGGCGTCCAGCCCGGCCAGCGCTACGGCTTCCGCGTGCACGGCCCGTACAATCCGGGCCTGGGCCAGCGGCACAACAGCGCCAAGCTGCTGCTGGACCCGTACGCCAAAGCGATGAGCGGGCACATCGACTGGGACGAGTCGGTCTACGGCTACCACTTCGGCGCCCCCGAGCGCCGCAACGACCTGGACTCCGCCCCGCACACCATGCACTCGGTGGTGATCAACCCGTACTTCGACTGGGGCACCGACCGGCCGCCGCGCACCGACTACCACCGCACCGTCATCTACGAGGCCCACGTCAAGGGCCTGACCCGGCTGC
Source organism: Kitasatospora sp. NPDC057738 (assembly GCF_042798815.1). Classification (NCBI taxonomy): domain Bacteria; kingdom Bacillati; phylum Actinomycetota; class Actinomycetes; order Kitasatosporales; family Streptomycetaceae; genus Kitasatospora; species Kitasatospora sp. NPDC057738. The sequence goes on from NZ_JBHVJT010000064.1 coordinate 21,543, forward strand.
ACCCGGGCATCCCCGAGGAGATCCGCGGGACGTACGCGGGCCTGGCCCACCCGGCGGTGATCGAGCACCTGGCCAAGCTCGGCGTCACCGCGATCGAGCTGATGCCGGTGCACCAGTTCGTCCGCGACCACCGGCTGCGGGACCTCGGCCTCGCCAACTACTGGGGCTACAACACCGTCGGCTTCTTCGCCCCGCACTCCTCCTACTCCTCCACCGGCGACCGCGGCCAGCAGGTGCAGGAGTTCAAGTCCATGGTCAAGGCGCTGCACGCGGCCGGTATCGAGGTGATCCTGGACGTCGTCTACAACCACACCGCCGAGGGCAACCACCTGGGGCCGACGCTGTCGCTGCGCGGCCTGGACAACGTCTCCTACTACCGCCTCGCCCGCGACCAGCGCTTCTACGAGGACACCACCGGCACCGGCAACAGCCTGCTGATGCGCAGCCCGCACGTGCTCCAGCTGATCATGGACTCGCTGCGCTACTGGGTCACCGAGATGCACGTGGACGGCTTCCGCTTCGACCTCGCCGCCACCCTCGCCCGGCAGTTCCACGAGGTGGACCGGCTGTCCTCCTTCTTCGACCTGGTCCAGCAGGACCCGGTGGTCTCCCAGGCCAAGCTGATCGCCGAACCCTGGGACCTCGGCGAGGGCGGCTACCAGGTGGGCAACTTCCCCCCGCTGTGGACGGAGTGGAACGGCATGTACCGGGACACCGTGCGGGACCTGTGGCGCGGCGAGAACGCCACCCTCGCCGAGTTCGGCTCCCGGCTCACCGGCTCCGCCGACCTCTACCAGGACGACGGCCGCCGCCCGATCGCCTCGATCAACTTCGTGACCTGCCACGACGGTTTCACCCTGCGCGACCTGGTCTCGTACAACGAGAAGCACAACGACGCCAACGGCGAGGACAACCGGGACGGCGAGTCCTTCAACCGCTCCTGGAACTGCGGCACCGAGGGCCCCGCCGCCGACCCGGCCGTCGAGGAGCTGCGGGAGCGCCAGCAGCGCAACTTCATCGCCACCCTGATGCTCTCCCAGGGCGTGCCGATGCTCTCGCACGGCGACGAGCTCTGCCGCACCCAGCTGGGCAACAACAACGCCTACTGCCAGGACAACGAACTCACCTGGGTGCACTGGCCCGAGGGCGACGGGCCGCAGGCGCGGCTGCTGGAGTTCACCCAGGGGATGATCTGGCTGCGCCGCGACCACCCGGTGTTCCGGAGGCGGCGGTTCTTCCACGGGCGGCCGGTGTCCGCCTCCGGCGGCTTCGACGACCTCACCGACATCGCCTGGTTCACCCCGACCGGGGAGGAGATGACCAAGCGCAACTGGGGCACCAGCTACGCCAAGTCGCTGACCGTCTTCCTCAACGGCTACGCGATCTCCGAACCGGACCGGCGCGGCGGCCGGATCGTCGACGACTCCTTCCTGCTGATGTTCAACGCCCACTCCGAACCGCTGGAGTTCACCGTGCCCGCCGACCACGGGCAGGAGTGGCAGGTCGTGGTCGACACCGCCCGGCCCCGGCTGCCCGCCCCCGGCACCGGCGCCCGGGTCAAGGCCGGGGACGCCCTCTGGCTCACCGACCGCTCGCTGATGGTGCTGCAGCGGCCCGCCTAGGTGCTCCGGTCCGTGCGGGCCTTGACCCGGGCGCCCGTGCCGGCGGTGCCGCGGCGCCCCGCCTGGCCGGTCGCCGGACGCGGCGCGGGCCCTTCGGACGGCCGGGGGCGGTCACCTGTTCGGGCCAGCAGCGGGTCTTGGCGGCGGCCTCCCCCGGGTACCTATGGAGCTATGACCCCCGCCGCCGAGCCCGCGCAGCCCCGCCCGGCCGCCACCGTCCCCTCGTCGTCGTACCGCCTCCAGCTCCAGCCCGGCTTCACCCTCCGCGACGCCACCGGCGCCGTCCCCTACCTGGCCGCCCTCGGCGTCTCCCACCTGCACCTGTCCCCGCTGCTGGAGGCCGTCCCCGGCTCCACCCACGGCTACGACACCGTCGACCACACCCGGATCAGCGAGCAGCTCGGCGGCGAGCCGGCGCTGCGCGAACTGGCCGCCGCCGCGCACCGCCACGGCCTGCGGCTGATCGCCGACGTGGTGCCCAACCACATGGCCGTGCCCGCCCCCGAACGGCTCAACCGGCCGCTGTGGCAGGTGCTGCGCGACGGTCCCGACTCGCCGTACGCGCGCTGGTTCGACATCGACTGGACCGCCCAGGCCGGACCCGCCGACGCCCCCGGGCGCGGCCGGGTGCTGCTGCCGCTGCTCGGCGACCGGCTCGGCGCCGTCCTGGACCAGCTCACCGTGGACGCCGTGGGGGCGCCTCCCGGCCGCCCGGCGGGGGGCGTGCTGCGCTACCACGAGCACGAGCTGCCGCTGCGCCCCGGCACCGAGGAGCTGCCGCTGCCCGAGCTGCTCGGCCGCCAGTGGTACCGGCTCGCCTGGTGGCGCCTGGCCCGCACCGAGCTCAACTACCGGCGCTTCTTCACCGTCAACGAGCTGATCGCCCTGCGGGCCGAGGACCCGGAGGTGTTCGCCGCCACCCACGCCGTCCTGCTCGGACTGCACGCGGACGGCGTCCTGGACGGCTTCCGGATCGACCACCCGGACGGGCTCGCCGACCCGCGCGGCTACCTGCGGCGCCTGGCAGCGGCCACCGGCGGGGAGCCGGGCACCACCGGCGGGGAGCCGGGCACCACCGGCGGGCAGGCGGGGGGCGCGGCCGGGGCGTACGTCGTGGTCGAGAAGATCCTCACCGGCGAGGAGCGGCTGCCCGAGGACTGGCCGGTGGCCGGCACCACCGGCTACGACGCGCTGCGCCGGATCGACGGCGTGCTCACCGACCACGCGGGCGCCTGCCGGCTGGCCGGGGCGTACGAGTCCTTCCGGCACGGCGGCCCGGTCCGGGACGTCTGCGCGGACCCCCACCCCGCCGTCGCCGAGGCCCGCCGCGGGCGGGCCGACATGGCCGGGCCGGACGGCGAACTCGCCGCCGAGGTCGACCGGCTGGTGCGGATCGCGCTGCGGATCGGCGCCGCCGAGCCCGCGCACGCCGACCACTCGCCGGGGCAGCTGCGGGCCGCGCTCGGCCGGCTGCTCACCGGCTACCCGGCGTACCGGCCGTACGCCCGGCCCGGCGAGGCGGTCCCGGCCGCCTCGGCGCAGCAGCTGCGGGCCGCCCTGGAGGGCTCCGCCGACCCGACCGACCGGCTGGTGGCCGCGCTCGCGCTCGGCGAGCTGGGCCGGGGCGCCGACAAGGACGAGTTCTGCACCCGCTTCGCCCAGACCGCCGCCGCGGTGGCCGCCAAGGGCGTCGAGGACACCGCCTTCTACCGCTGGAACGCCCTGCCCGGCCTCAACGAGGTCGGCGGCGAGCCCGCCCGGCCCGGACTGCGTCCCGCGGACTTCCACGACTGGTGCCGCTACCTGGAGCGCACCTGGCCGCACAGCATGACGGTGCTGTCCACCCACGACACCAAGCGCAGCGCCGACGCCCGGGCCCGGCTCGCCGTGCTCGCCGAGCGGCCGGACGCCTGGGCCGCCGAGGCCGCCGCCTGGTCCACCGCCGCCGGCCCCGGCTTCGACCCGGACGCCGACTGGCTGCTGTGGCACACCCTGGTCGCCGCCTGGCCGATCGACCCGGACCGGCTGGTCGCCGCCCTGCTCAAGTCCGCCCGCGAGGCCAAGCTCCACACCTCCTGGACCACCCCCGACCCCCGCTACGAGCGGGCCCTGGAGCAGCGCGCCCGCGCGGTCCACGCCAACCCCGGGCTGCTCCCCCGGATCGAGGGCGCCGTCCACGCCCTCGCCCCGTACGCCCGCGCCAACACCCTGGCCGCCGCGCTGCTGCACCTCACCGTGCCGGGCGTGCCGGACCTCTACCAGGGCAGCGAGGAGCCGCTGTACACCCTGGTCGACCCGGACAACCGGGGCGTGGTGGACTTCGGCGCGCTCGCCGTGCGGCTCACCGACGCGGCCGCGCCGCGCCCCGGCGACCTCGCCCGGGAGAAGCTGCACCTCACCGCCACCGCGCTGCACCTGCGCCGCACCCGCCCGCTCGGCCCGTACCGGCCGCTGCACGCCGCGGGCCCCGCCGGTGACCACCTGCTGGCCTTCGCCCGGGGCGGGGACGTGGTCACCGCCGTCACCCGGCTGCCGTACGGGCTGGAGCGGGCCGGCGGCTGGCGCGACACCGTGCTGGAGCTGCCGGCCGGCGGGCCCTGGACGGACGAGCTGACCGGGCGCGGCCTCCCGGCGGGCACGGTGCCGGTGGCGGAGCTGCTGGCGGCCCTGCCGGTGGCCCTGCTGACGAGGAGGGACTGATGCCGCGCTACGAGGTGTGGGCGCCCAACGCCGCCTCCCGCGTGCGGGTCGACGTCAACGGCTTCGGCTACGACCTGGCCCGCTGCCCGGACCGGGACGGCTGGTGGTCCGGCGAGGCCCCGGCGGGCGACTACGCCTTCCGGCTGGACGACGGCCCGCCGCTGCCCGACCCGCGCTCGGCCCGGCAGCCGCACGGCCCGGAGGGGCCCAGCCGCGCGGTGGACCACGCCGCGTTCCGCTGGTCGCGGCCCGGCCGGCGCGGCCGGGCACTGCCCGGCGCGGTGCTGTACGAGCTGCACGTGGGCACCTTCACCGCCCGCGGCACCTTCGACGCCGCCGCCGAACGCCTGGACCACCTGGTCGAGTTGGGCGTGGACTTCGTCGAGCTGATGCCGGTCTGCCCGTTCCCCGGCCGGCACGGCTGGGGCTACGACGGGGTCTCGCCCTGGGCCGTCCACGAGCCCTACGGCGGGCCCGAGGGGCTCAAGCGCTTCGTGGACGCCGCCCACCGCAAGGGCCTCGGAGTGGTGCTCGACGTGGTGCACAACCACCTCGGCCCGTCCGGCAACCACCTTCCCGCGTACGGCCCGTACTTCACCGACCGGCACCACACCCCGTGGGGCTCGGCGGTCAACCTGGACGCGCCCGGCTCGGACGAGGTGCGCGCCTACCTGATCGGCAGCGCGCTGGCCTGGCTGCGCGACTACCGCATCGACGGGCTGCGGCTGGACGCCGTGCACGCCCTCGCGGACGACCGGGCCGTCCACTTCCTGGAGGAACTCTCCGCCGAGGTGGGGAGGTTGGCGGTCGCCACCAACCGGCCGCTGTTCCTGATCGCCGAGTCCGACCTCAACACCCCGGCCACCACCGCCCCGCCCGAGGCGGGCGGACAGGGCCTCACCGCGCAGTGGAGCGACGACTTCCACCACGCCCTGCACTGCGCGCTCACCGGCGAATCCCAGGGCTACTACGGGGACTTCGCGCACGCGCCGCTCGCCGCCCTCGCCAAGACGCTCACCCGGGGGTTCTTCCACGACGGCACCTGGTCCTCGTTCCGCGGCCGCCGGCACGGACGCCCGTTCACCCCGCCCGGCAACGGCCACCGGCTGCTCGGCTACCTCCAGACCCACGACCAGGTCGGCAACCGGGCGCTGGGGGACCGCGTCTCCACCAGCCTCTCGCCCGGCCGGCTCGCCTGCGGCGCGGCGCTGGTGCTCACCTCACCGTTCACCCCGATGCTCTTCATGGGCGAGGAGTGGGGCGCCGCCACCCCCTGGCAGTACTTCACCGACCACACCGACCCGGACCTCGCCGAGGCCGTCCGGCAGGGCCGGCGCCGGGAGTTCACCGGGCACGGCTGGGCCGCCGAGGCCGTCCCCGACCCCCAGGAGCCGGCCACCGTACTGCGCTCGGTCCTCGACTGGACCGAGCTCCGGCGCGCCCCCCACGCCGAACTGCTCACGTGGTACCGGACGTTGATCCGGCTGCGGCGCGAGCACCCGGAGCTGTCCGACCCCGACCTCGGCGCGGTGCGCGCGGACTTCGACGAGGCGGCGGGCCGGCTGGTGGTGCACCGGGGGCCGTACCGGATCGCCGTCAACCTCGGGCCGGACGGGGCCGCGCTGCCGCTCGGGGCCACCGGGCGCGAGGTGGTGGCGGCCTTCGGGGCGGCGGAGCTGGAGGGGACGGCGGTGCGGCTGGCGGCGGACGCGGTGGCGGTCGTCGCCGTGCGGCCCGGCCGGACGCCCGCCGGCACGACGGCCCCACCGTAGCGGCCGGGCCCACCGGAGCGGCCGGGCTCACCGGAGGAAGGTGCCGATCCGCTCCCGGAGCGCCGGGGCGTCCAGGCCGTAGGCGGCCAGGTGCTCCGCGATCGAGCCGTAGTGCCGGTGCTCCTCGCGCGGCACCCCCAGGCCCAGCACCCGGTGCGGGCGGTCGGCGAGCGCCGCGTGCGCCTCGTTCGCGGAGGTGCCCGCCAGGTACGGCTCGACCAGCACCACGTCCGCCCGGTCGCCGAGCGCCGCACGCAGCCCGGCGGCGTCGAAGGGGCGCACCGTCGCCGCGTACAGCACGGCGACGTCCAGGCCCTCGGTGGCCGCGAGCACCGCGTCCAGCATCGGCCCGACGGCGAGCACGGCTCCGCGCGAGCCGGACCGGACGGTGGTGAAGCGGCCCGGCTCGACCGGCACCGCGGCCGCGTTCCGGTGCTCCGAGAGCCGGACGTACACATTGCGGTCGCCGTCCGCGTAGGCGTGGCGCAGCAGTTGCTCGGCCTCGTCCGGGTGGCCGGGGACGTGGACCGTCCAGTCCGGCAGGGTGTCCAGCAGGGCGACGTCGCCCGGGGACATGTGGGTGCGGCCGCCGGCCGGCCAGTCGTACGAGCCCGCCGCGCTCACCAGCACGGCGCCGACGCCCTGGTGGACGAGGTCCAGCTTGACCTGTTCGAAGGGCCGCTCGATCAGGAAGCTGGCGAAGGTGTGGGCGATCGGACGCATCCCGGTGAGCGCCAGGCCGCCCGTCGCGCCGATCAGCAGCTGCTCGCGGATGCCGACGTTGACCACCCGGTCGGGGTGGCGCCGCTGTGCCGGGGCGAAGGCGGCGGCGGTGATGTCGGCGAGCACCACGGCCAGCCGGGGGTCCTCGTCCAGCAGGCGGGTGGTCACGTCCACGAAGCGCTCGCGCATGGTGTCCATCGGTGAAGTTCCTCTCGGGGGCTCGGTCTTGGCCTGATCGGTCTCGGCCTGATCGGTCTTGGCGGGGCGGGGCCGCCGCCGGGTGCTCAGTGCTGCTCCTTGGGTTCGACCCGGGCGACCACCACGTGCGGGCGGCCCGGGTGCTCCGCGGTGTACGCGCGGTGCAGCGCCCCGTGGTCGCGCCCGTCCACCGTGGCGGTCGACCAGCCCTCGGCCGCGAAGCGCTGGGCGATGCCGCCCTGCCAGCCGTGCGTGGCCGAGGAGTTGTCGATCACCACCACGTGCAGCCGCTCCAGCCCGTAGGCCCCGGCGAAGGCCACCGCCTCGGCGTTGGAGCCCTCGTCGAACTCCGCGTCGCCGACCAGCACCCACACCGCCGGGTCGGTCAGGCCCTGCGCCCGCAGCCCGAGCGCGGTGCCGACGGCCAGCGGCAGGCCGTGTCCGAGCGAGCCGGAGGCGATCTCGACGCCCGCGAGCAGGGTGCGGTCCGGGTGGTGGCCGAGCGGCGAGTCGTAGCCGCCGAAGCTCGGCAGCACGGCCGGGTCGAGGAAGCCCTTGGCCGCCAGTACGGCGTAGTACGCCATCGGGCCGTGGCCCTTGGAGAGCAGGAAGCGGTCGCGGTCCTGGGCCTCGGCGGTCTCCGGGGTCACCCGCAGCACCCGGTCGTACAGCACCCAGAGCGCGTCCAGGGTGGAGGTGGCGGCCGGGCCGTGCTTCTCGGCGCCGGTCATCAGCGCCATCAGGGCGGGCAGGTCCTCGAATCGGGTGCCGGTCGCGGTCGTGCCGGTCGCGTTCGTGGCGGTCGCGTTCGTCGTCATGACCACGATGCTGCACCTTAAAGCCGACTTGAGGTCAAGCGGCTACAGTGGGTTCCCATGACCGCCCACTCCGACGGCCGCCGGGCCCCCGGCCCGCACCACGGCGACCTGCTCACCATCGGCCAACTCGCCCGCCGCAGTGGCCTCGCCGCCTCCGCGCTGCGCTACTACGAGAGCCTCGACCTGATCCAGGCCACCCGCACCTCCGGCGGCCAGCGCCGCTACACCCGCGGCACGCTGCGCCGGATCGCCTTCATCCGCGCCGCCCAGCGGGTGGGCCTGTCCCTGGACGAGGCGAAGGTCGCCCTCGACCGCCTCCCCGAGCGCCCGGCCCCCAGCGGCACCGAGTGGGACCGGGTCGCCGCGTCCTGGCAGAGCCGGATCGACGAGCAGATCGCCGAACTCCAACGGCTCAAGGCCAAGCTCACCGGCTGCATCGGCTGCGGCTGCCTGTCCCTCTCCCGCTGCGCCCTCTACAACGCCGCCGACCGCGCCGGCGAGGCCGGCCCCGGCGCCCGCTACCTGCTCACCCGCGACCCGGACGGCGGGCCCGAACCGGTCCCGTCGGGCATGGAGACCTGCGGCACCCGCCCGGAGGGGCACTGAAAACCCTTTGCGCCGGGGCCGTTCGCCCGCCTACGGTACGCCGGTGCTGCCCTTGGTGCTGACGGACGAGGAGTGGGACGCGGTCGTCCCCGACGAGACGGTGATGCGCCCCGGCGCCGAGGCGCTCTGCGCCCGGCTGGGCGTCGGGGGCCTGCCCCTGGAGCGCTTCCCGGAGGGCTCCGTGCCGGTCTACGCGGTCGGCGACGCGCTGGTGCTCAAGCTGTTCCCGGCCGCCGCCGCCCGGGACGGCATCGTCGAGGAGCGCGTGCTCACCCGCCTGGACGGCGCGCTGCCGATCCCCACCCCGACCGTCCACGAGGCCGGCGAGTACGTCAACGGCTGGCGCCACGTCCTGATGTCCCGTCTGCCCGGCGAGGGCCTCGCCCCGGCCTGGCCGCGCATCCCCCCGCCCGACCGCGAGCGGATCGCCCGCCGCTGCGGCGAGGCGCTCGCCGCCCTGCACGCCCTCGACCCCGAGCCGCTCGCCGACGTCCTCGGCCCCGGCGACTGGCCGGCCTTCCTGGCCCGCCGGGCCGCGGGCGCGGTGGCCCGCCAGCGCGAACGCGGGCTGGCGCGGGAGTGGCTGGAGCAGATCCCGGACTTCCTCGCCGCCGCCCCGCTCTTCGCCGCCCCCGGGCGCTCGCTGCTGCACACCGAGTTCATGCGCGAGCACCTGCTCACCGACCCGGCCGACGGCTGGCGCCTCACCGGCCTGATCGACTTCGAGCCCGCGATGATCGGCGACCCGGCCTACGACCTGGTCGCCGTCGGACTCTTCACCACCCGGGCCGACCCGCACCTGCTCGGCCACCTGCTGAACGCCTACGGCCGCCGCTTCGAGCCCAGGCTGCTGATGGCGTGCACCCTGCTCCACGTGTACAGCAACCTGCCGTGGTACCTGCGGGAGTTGAAGCCCTCGGCGCGGACGCTGGACGCCCTCGCCGAGGAGTGGTTCGGGATCGCCTAGGCACGCCCTACGGACGCGGGTCGGTGCGCAGCAGGCTGTACCGGACGACATCGCGCCACGCGCCGGCCCGGAAGGTCACCGCGCGCTGCACGCCCTCCCGGGTGAAGCCGAGCTTCTCCAGGACGCGCTGCTCGGCCAGGTTGCCCGCCTCGGTGTCCGCCTCCAGCCGCATCACCGGGGAGTGCGCGAACAGGTGGTCCACCAGCAGCCGTTGGGCCCGGGTGCCGATGCCGCGCCCGCGCACGTGCGGCAGCAGCTGCACGCCGATGCTCCAGTACGGGGCGGACGGCCGCACCCCGCTGCGGTTGGCGGCGACGAAACCGCCGAACCTGCCCCCGACCTCGACCGCGAGCATCCACTGCCCCTCCTCCAGCAGCCCGCTCTCCAGCCACCGGCGGCGGTACCGCTGCGGATCGCGCCAGCCGTACCACTGGAACTCCCCCAGCATCTCCGGGTCGTTCACCAGTCCCTCGACCACGGGGAGGTCGGCCTCGGCTATCGGGCGCAGGGACACTGATTCTTCACTCATGCAGGCGCCAACGCCCGAGCGGACGCGACGGTTCCTCAACCGAGCGGCGGCCGGGGACCGGTGCGCGGCAGGCTGTGGATCGAGCGGGCGAGCCGGAATCCCACGTCGTCGATCCGCAGCGTCGGGTGGCTCCGGCGGCGGACGGAGGCGCGGCAGCTCCAGTGCTCGTCGAACCAGCCGCCGCCGCGCAGGACGCGGTACTCGCCGTACACCTCGGGGTCGTACCGGTCCCAGCACCACTCCCAGACGTTGCCGAGCAGGTCGTACAGCCCGTGGGCGTTCGGGCGCAGCCCGCCCACCTCGTGCGGGCGCTCGCCCGAGTTGCCGCGGTACCAGGCGATGTCGTCCAGCGGGCCGTAGCGCGGGCCGTCCGTGCCGGCGCGGCAGGCGTGTTCCCATTCGGCCTCGGTGGGCAGCCGGTAGCCGTCGGCGGCACGGTCCCAGGAGACGTCCTCGCCGTCCACCTCGTAGGCGGGTGCGAGGCCTTCGCGCCGGGACAGCTCGTTGCAGTGGCGGACGGCGTCCAGCCAGGAGACGCTGTGCGCGGGGCGGCGGTCGCCGGTCGCGCCCTCGTACTGCTCGCGGGTCACCGGACAGGCCGCCAGCCGGAACGGGGCGACGTCGACGGCCCAACTGCGCCGGGTGCGACGGTCGGAGAGGGTGACCCGGCCGGACGGTACGGTGATCATCCGGCGATCCTAGGGCGTTTCTGCGGGTCCGGTCGGACGGGCCGCAGGAACGCCCCGCCCCCCGGCCCGGCCGGCCACCGGACGACCACCGGGCACCGACCGGCACCGCAACCGCGCTTCCCCGCACGCCGGACCGATAATGGACCGGACGATTCCGTGGGTGAGAGGTGGCGCATGGCCGGCAGGTTGCGGGTGCTGAGGAAGCAGAACCGGCTCAGCCTGGAGGCACTCGCCGAGCAGGTCGGCGTCACCAAGAGCTACCTCTCCAAGGTCGAGCGCGGCATCAGCGACCCGTCGATCTCGACGGCGCTCAAGCTGGCCCACGCCCTCAAGGTCGACGTCGGCCGGCTCTTCTCGGACGAGGTGGAGCCCGAGCTCGTCACCGTCGTCCGGGCCGGTGAGCGCACTCCGGTGGGCACCGGGGCGGGCTCCGGCGTCTCCCGTTACGAGGGCATCGCGACCGGGCTCAGCGGCAAGCGGATGGTGCCGTTCATGATGTACCCGCCGACCGAACCGGCGGACCCGCCGTTCAAGTCGCACACGGGCGAGGAGTTCTTCTTCGTCCACGCGGGCACCGCCGTGCTGGAGTTCCCCGAGCGGAGCGTCGAACTCGGCCCCGGGGACAGCGTGTACTTCAACTCGGCGCTGCCCCACCGCTGCCGGAGCACCGGGCCGGAGCCGGCCGAGATCCTCGTGGTCATCCACGACGACCCGGACGGCCCCTCGGACCGGGTTCCCACGCTGCCCTGACGGGCCCGGCGGGCCCGGGGCCGCCCTGAAGCCGTCCCTAGCCCGGCTTCAGGGCGGCCCCACGCCGCTGTCAGGCCTTCGGCCCGGCGCCGTCCGCCAGGGCGACCCCCGCCGCGGACAGCAGCGCGGACAGCTGCGCCGTCCGCGCCCCGTCCAGCGGCAGCAAGGGGTGCCGGGGCTCGCCGACGTCCAGGCCGCGCAGGGCCAGGCCCGCCTTCACCGTGGTCGGCAGACCCCCGCCGAGCAGGAACTGCAGCACCGGCAGCTGCCGGTAGAACACCCGGCGGGCCGTTTCCGGGTCACCGGCGCGCACCGCCCGGTACAGGTCGAGGGTGAGCTCGGGGATGAGGCAGGGTGCGGCCGTGCACCAGCCGGCCGCGCCGGCCGCGAACGCCTCCAGGGCCAGCGGGTTGGAGCCGTTGTAGAACGGCAGGGCGCCGTCGGAGAGCTGGGTGAGCCGGTGCATCCGCTGGATGTCGCCGCTGCTCTCCTTGACCATGGTGATGTTCTCCACCTGGTCGACCAGCCGGTGCATGAGTTCCGGGCGGAGGTCGACCCCGGCGGTGGCGGGGTTGTTGTAGATCATCAGCGGGATGCCGATCGCGTCGGCGATCTCGGTGTAGTGCCGGGTGATCTCGCGTTCGTCCAGCCGCCAGTACGAGAGCGGCAGCACCATCACCACGTCGGCGCCGGCCCGTTCGGCGAACCGGGCGCGGCGGACGGCGCTGCGGGTGGTGAGGTCGGCGATGCCGACGACGGTGGGCACCCGGCCGGCGACGGCCGCCACCGACGCCTCGGCGGCGGTGTACCACTCCTGGTCGTCGAGGTAGGCGCTCTCGCCGGTGGAGCCGAGCGGGGCGATGGCGTGGCAGCCGGAGCGGACCAGCCGGTCGATCAGCTCGGTGAGCCGGTCGAGGTCCGGGCCGCCGTCGGCCGCGGAGAACGGGGTCACCGGGTAGGCGATGATCCCTTCCAGGGTGGTCGCGGGCATCTCAGGAGTCCTTCCGGGTGACGAGGGCGTCGCCGTGGCCGGCCCGCAGGGCGCGGCGGGCGTAGTAGGCGAAGTTCGCCTGGCCGCGCTTGGGGGTGGAGATCCAGTCGTGCGCCTCCTTGGCGAGCGGTCCGGGGATCTCCTGGATCTTCCCGGCGGCCCCGGCGAGGAGCTGGAGCTCGGCGGCCCGCTCGAAGAGCAGGGCCAGGGTGCACGCCTCCTCGACGGTTCCGGTGGCGACCAGCTGGCCGTGGTGGGCGAGCAGGAGGGCGCGCTTGTCGCCGAGGGCGGCGGAGATGATCTCGCCCTCCTCGTTGCCGACCGGGATGCCGGGCCACTTCTCCAGGAAGGCGCAGTCGTCGTAGAGCGGGCACATGTCCATGTGCGAGACGACCAGCGGGGTCTCCAGCATCGAGAGCGCGGAGACGTGCAGCGGGTGGGTGTGGATGATGCAGTTGACGTCCGGGCGGGCCCGGTAGACCCAGCTGTGGAACCGGTTGGCCGGGTTGGCCATCCCGTCGCCCTCCAGGACGTGGAGGTCCTCGTCGACGAGGAGGAGGTTGTCCTCGGTGATCTCGTCGAAGCCCAGGCCCAGGCGCTGGGTGTAGTAGGTGCCCGGGCGTTCGGCCCGGGCGGTGATCTGGCCGGCCAGCCCGGAGTCGTGGCCGGCGTCGAACAGGATGCGGCAGGTCAGGGCCAGTTTCTGGCGCACCGTCCAGTCGTTGTCGGGGATCGCGGTCCGCATCCGCTGGTGGGCCAGGTCCACCAGGTCGGTCTTGCCCGTCTCGAACGTGTCGGCCATCGCCGTGGTTCTCCTTCGCTCTTCGGTCGGAGCGGTCCGCCGGGGCGCGGGGTGCGGCGCGCACCGGCGGGCCGCGGGCAGGCGGCGACCCGCCCGGCGGCGCCGCGGAGCCCCGGGAAGACACGTCATTCACTTTAGGACACCTTGTGTCCTCACGTCGACGGGTCACCCACTACCAGGACCCCGGTTCCCGGACGCGGCCCCCGGAACCCGGACGCGGCCCCTCCCGCACGGGAAGTCGGCCGGGCCGACTTCCCGTGCGGAGGCACCCCGCTACGCCCCGGCCTCCCGAAGGGTGACCGTGCACAGCCGCTTGGTGGCGCGGGTCAGGGCGACGTACAGGTCCCGTTCGCCCGCGGGCCGGGCGGCGACGATCCCGTCCGGGTCGACCACGACGGCCTCGTCGAACTCCAGGCCGCGCGCCTCCGACGCCGGGACCAGCCGGGCGTACCGCTCGACCCCGGCGGCCGCCAGTTCCGCCGTCCGGCCGTCCGCGCACACCACGCCGAGCAGCTCGCCCGGATGCGCGGCGGCCTGCGCCCGCAGCTCGCGCACCAGCTCACCGGCGAGCCGCTCCGGCGCCACCGCGACGGTCCGGGGCTCCTCACCGTGCCGGATCGACCGGACCGGCGGCTGCCCCGGGGCGATCCGGCCGAGCAACTCCCCGGTGGTGGCCAGGATCTCCCGCGTGGTCCGGTAGCTGACGGTCAGCGTCCGCAGGTCGAAGCGGCGGCCGACGTGCGGGGCGAGCGCCTCGTGCCAGTCCCGTGCGGTCGCCGCCGGGCCCGCCTGCGCGAAGTCGCCGACCAGTGTCATCGACCGGCCCGGGCACCGGCGCAGAACCATCCGCCACTGCATCGCCGTCAGCTCCTGCGCCTCGTCGACGACGACGTGCCCGAAGGCCTGCTCGGGCGGCCCGTCGACCAGGCTCGCCGCCTCGTCGAGCAGCGGCACGTCGGCGTCGGCCCACGGCGCGCCGGGCGTGCGCAGCAGCGACGCCCGCTCGTCGTCGCCGAGGTGCGGCAGGCGCTCGGCCAGTGCGTCGGCGTCGGCCAGCAGGGCGTCGACGACCTCGCCCGGCACGAGCCGCGGCCAGAGCTCCTCGACGGCCCGGTCCACGTACGCGTCGTCCAGGAGCGCGGCCCGGACGGCGTCGGCGTCGAACTCGTCGGCCCCCGTGGCGGGTTCGTCGTCGACGCCGAGTCTGCGCAGGTCCCGGGCCGCCATCCGGTCGAGGTCGATGCCGGTGAGCAGCGCGACCTCGGCGTCGATGCGCTCCAGCGCCTCGACCGTGCCGCGGGCCAGCGCGCCGGTCAGCGAGTCCACCAGCAGCTCCAGGAACAGCCGGCGCGCCCGGTTGTGGGCGAGGCCGCTCGCCTGCGCCGCCGCCCGCGCCCCGGCGACCTCCGCCTCCTCCAGGCGGACCCACTCCCGCCCGACCCGGACGGTGAAGTCCCCGCCCGGGGCCTGCCGCGAGCGGACCGACCCGGCCAGCGCGTCGGCCAGTTCGGCGCCGCCCTTGAGGCGCGCCGCCCCGAACCCGTCCACGGCGCCCGGCGCGACGCCGGCCAGCTCCTCGCACGTCGCCAGGACGACGTCGTTCTCCCCGAGCGAGGGCAGCACCTGGGAGATGTAGTCGAGGAACCGCGCGTTCGGACCCAGCACCAGCACACCGCGCTCGGCCGCCTTCGGGAACGCGTACAGCACGTACGCGGCGCGGTGCAGCGCCACCACCGTCTTCCCGGTACCCGGGCCGCCCTGCACCACCGTCACCCCGCGGTGCGAGGAGCGGACGATCGCGTCCTGCTCGGTCTGGAGCGTGGCGACCGCCGTCCCCATCCGCCCGGTCCGCCGCTCCCGCAGCGCCGCCGCCAACGGGCCGTCCCCCACGACGTCCCCGGCGGCCGGCTCCGAACCGTCCAGCAGTTCGTCGCTCACCCCGACCACCGTGCGGCCCGTCAGGCTCAGGTGGCGGCGCCGCCGCAGCCCCAGGGGGTGGACCGGCGTCGCCTCGTAGAAGGCCCGTGCCGCCTCCGCCCGCCAGTCCACCAGCAACGGCAGCTCGTCCTCGTCCCGTTGCAGCCCCAGCCGCCCGATCCGCAGCACCGTCCCGTCCGCCAGGTCGATCCGGCCGAAGACCAGCCCGCCCTCGGCACCCTGCAGCCGGCGCACCTCGCCCGCCAGCCGCCCGGCCGCCACCTCCCGCTCGTACACCTCGCCCGCGCCGTCCGCCGCCGACGCGAGCACCCGCCCCAGCTGCTCCCGCGCCCCGGCGAGCCGCTCGTCGAACAGCTCGCCGATGACGGACACCTGCACCCGCTCCAGCTCCACCTGCTGTGCGGCGTTGTCGTGGATCTGCGACAAGGAAGAGCCCCCTCTCGATTCGACCCGCCACTATGCAGAGGAAATCCGGAGAAGTAAATGTTGACTTGTCCGGTTCGCATGTGGCCCTCGAATCCCGTACGGCAGTTTTCCCGGCGGAATTCCGGCACGCCCCCGGGGCGCCTCTCCCCGCTCCGCGAAAATGCCCTTTCCCGGCCCGGGGCGGGGGTGCCGCCACGCGCTCGCCCGGGTCCGGAACACCTCTGCCGTACCGCGCCCCGGCGACCCAACAGCCCACCGCACAGCGGCCTTTGCGCCCCGCGCGCCCGCCCGCCGGACGGCCTACGATCGGCGGAATGAACCGTACGATCCGCACCACCGAAGACGTCCTCGCCCTCCTCGACGGCCTTTTCCCGCCGGCCGAACCGTTCTGGGACCGGTTCTACGCGGACCGGTCCGCCGATCGCCCGTTCTTCACGCCGAAACCGGACGAGAACCTGGCCTCCTACCTGGACCGCGGCCTGCTCGCCCCCGGCCGGGCGCTCGACCTCGGCTGCGGCGCCGGCCGCAACGCCGTCCACCTGGCCTCGCTCGGCTTCGAGGTGGACGCCGTCGACCTCTCCGCCACCGCCGTGGCCTGGGCCGAGGAGCGCGCCCGCGAGGCCGGCGCGGGCACCGGCCTGCGGTTCCACCGGGCGAGCATCTTCGAGGCCCGGCTCCCCCACTCCCACTACGGCCTGGTCTACGACTCCGGCTGCCTGCACCACCTCCCGCCGCACCGCCGGGTCAGCTACCTGGCCCTGCTCGACCGGGTGCTGGCACCGGGCGGGCACTTCGCCGTCACCGCCTTCGCGGCCGGCGCGACGGGCTCCGAGCGGACCGACGAGGAGCTCTACCGGCTCGGCGCCCTGGAGGGCGGCCTGGCCTACTCGCCGGACGAACTCCGCTCGCTGTTCCGCGAGTTCACCCCGCTGGAGATCCGCCCGATGGCCGCCCAGGGCCCCGGTTCGACGCTGTTCGGCGTCCCCTTCCTCCTCACCGCGCTCTTCCGCCGGGCCCCCGGCCGCTGACCGGGCTCCCGGCCACTGACCGGCCTCCCGCCCGGCGCACCGGCCGCCGTCAGTCCCGCTCCCGCCCCACCGCCGCCTCGTACGCCAGCAGCGTGTCCACCACCAGGCGCCGCTGCGCCGCGTCGAGCGGCCCGAGGGCCGTGCGCCAGGCGACGGCCCCCGGGGCGAGCCAGGCCTCGATGGCGGGCAGCCGGGCGGGGGCGATCGCGACGATCCGGCGCCGGCGGTCGGCCTCGTCCTCGCGCCGTTCGAGGATGCCCTGCCGGCTGAGGTCGCCGACCATCAGGCTGACCGTGGTGGGGGCGACCTCCAGCCGGGCGGCGAGGTCGTTCACGCCCATCGCTCCGTCCAGCAGCAGGCAGGCCAGCAGCGACAGGTGACGGGGTGCCAGTGCGAGGCCGCGCAGCGGCTCGGGGACGGGGATCCGCTTGGCCCGCCCGACCAGCCGGGGCATCAGCAGCAGCATCGACCGCACCGCGTCGTCGAGCCCCTCCCCGGTCGACGACGGCGTGTTCCGCGATTCCCCTTCGGCCGTTGACATCGCACACCCCTCCTCAGTTACCTTTGACTTCAAAGCTGTTTTATGTGCAAAGCGAACCCGTCAGCCCATGGTACGAACCGAGCCGAACGGAGCTCCACCATGCCGCACCTGAGCCTGCACATCCGCGAGGAGTCCCTCGACCCCGAGGTCGAGCGGGCCCTCATCGCCGGCCTCACCGAGGCCGTCACCTCCGTCTTCGGCGAACGGGTCCGCCCCCTGGTCGCGGTCGAGCTGATCGGGGTCCCCCAGCGCCGCCGGGGCATCGGCGGACTGCCGACCGAGGAGGTCGCGCCGGTGGTCCTGCTGAGCCTGCGGGAGTCGGCCTACCACCTGCCGCAGGTGCCCGACGCGCCCGCCCGTCTGGTCGCGGCGGCCACCGCGGCGATCACCGGCGCGCTCGGCGAGGCCGTCGGACGGCAGACCGTGGTCACCCTCGACGGCGTCCCGGCGGGCCGCTCCGGGATCGGCGGCCGGGTCGCCTGACCGGGGCCGCCCGCGGATCCGTCGCACGGCGCCGCGCACCCGCCCCCACCAGCCCGGATGCGCCGCCCCGACCCGCGCGCGGAGGCGGTCGCGCACCCCTGGGACCCTCCGCGCCCCGCCCGCCGCACCCCTCCGGGCCCGGTCACATTCACCCCATGAGCCCCACCAGTCCCAAAGGGAATCCGGGCCTCCGGCCGGAACCCGGCTTTGCGACCGGCGGTCCGGTGGCATAGGTTTCGACCGCCGTCGACACACCATCGACCCTGACCGGCCATCAGTCACGGGGCGGACAGCGGGGCGAGGGGCCAGGCGGCCGCATGCACAGGGGAGGAGCTGCCATGCCGCAAGCCCGCGACCACGGGTCGACCGGGCGGCGGGGACGGACGGACGGCGCCGCGCACCAGCGGCCCACGGCCGGTGCGCGCCCGACCCCCGCCCACGCCACCGGACATCCGAGGAACCGTCAGTTGCGCACCACCAGAGTCGTCACCGCCACCGCCGCAGCCCTCGTCTGCCTGGGCGCCCTCAGCGCCTGCGGGCCGGACAACGGCAGCCAGGACGCCAACCCCGCCCTCCCCGCCGCCACCACCGGGCCCAGTGTCAACCCCAACAAGCCCAGCGGGTCCGACAAGGGCATCCCGGACAAGGCCTGGATGGACACCAAGAGCATCCCGATGGACGAGAGTTACCACTACACGCCGCTGGCGGCCAACGCCAAGCAGCTCTCCGGCCAGGTCCAGTTCAAGGGCATGGAGCTGTGCCGCGCCGCGGTCGCGAAGGACGACGAGCCGCTGTTCACCGGCACCGCCTCCGCCCGGGCCTCGGTCGGCTTCGGCGGGGACCGCTGGACGGCCGAGCAGACCCTGCTGTTCCACGGCGACCCGACCCGCAGCAGCGGCACCAAGCAGAGCACCAACCTGGCCGAGGGCCGTCTGACGGAGGCGCTCAAGTCCTGCGCCAAGACCGCGCCCGGCGCCACCGTGAAGGTCGACAGCGCCCCGGACGCGCCCTACTTCGCCGCCGTCCTGACGGTCCCGCAGGCCGACGGCAGCACCGTCACCCTGCACGAGTACGTGGTCAGCGACGGCGGTGCGGTCAGCGAGCTGGCGGTCTGGGCCACCACCAAGGCCGGCGCCCAGCCCAAGGACGCCTGGAAGGCCCCCGAGGACAAGTACGTCGGCACCGGCATGACCGCGCCAATGTGCGAGGCCCTCCCGGGCTGCGACGGGCACTGACGCCCGACGGGCCCCGACACGCCGCGGACGGCCGGCACCGCCGGCGCCCGCGGCGCCCCGCAGACGGCCGCCCGGCCCGTCCGGAACAGGGGACCGGACGGGCCGGGCGGCTCCTTCGGGTCCGCCCCCGGGCCCGGCCCGCGGGCCGGGCGGCCGGTCAGCCCCGCAGGACCGCCAGTTCGACCTCCCGGCCGGTCCCGCCGCCGGGCACCGGCAGCGCCACCCCGGACGGCTCGAAGCCGGCCTTGAGGTACATCGCCTCGGCGCGGGGGTTGTCCTCGTGGACGAACAGCCGCACCCGCTCGATCCGGGGCTCGGTGAGCGACCACGCCCACTCCTGGACGGTCCGGATCAGGTCGAGCGCCAGCCCGGTGCCGCGCGCCCGCGGCCGGACGTAGACGCCGACCACGTGCACCTGGTCGACCTCGACGACGTCGCCCTCCAGGGCCCCGTCCCCGCCGGACCGCTCGACCACTCCGGTCATGGAGCCGAGCCAGGTCCCGTCCTCGGCCTGCGCGATGAACTGCGCCACGTGCGGGTCCGTCGCCGCCCGGGTCGTGCGGTCCTGCCAGAACTCGTCCGGCTTGGCGGCGGCCTGCTCGTGGGTCTCCAGGAAGGCCACGGCCGCGACCGGGTCCAGCAGCGCGTCCAGGCGGGTGTCCCTGAGCTGCTGCCACTCGTCGGTCCGCACTCGTCTGATGATCGTCGTACTGGTATTCATCGCGTGATGATGTCATCGGCACCGGCGGCCCGCGCAACCGAATTCGGCGCCTCCGACGGGCCGCTCAGGCCCGGGACCGCGCCAGCAGCCGCGCCAGCAGGGCCGCCGGCCCCTCCGGCAGGCTGCCGTGGACGAGCTCGGTGCGGTGCACCAGCCGGGGCGCGGCGATCGGCGCGTACCCGACCCCGGGTGCCGCCGCGAGCACCGGTTCGGGCAGCAGGGTGAGCCCGTGCCCGGCCGCCACCAGCGCGAGCAGTCCGTGCACGTCGGTGCCCTGGTAGCGGATGGCGGGCCGGAAGCCGTCGACGCCGGTGGCCGCGCGCAGCCGGGCCGCCGTCGGGGTGAGGTCGGGGGCGTCCAGCCAGCGGGCGGCGGAGAGGTCGGCGAGCGCGAGGCCGCCGCGGCCGGCCAGCGGGTGGCCGACGGGCAGCGCGACGGCGACCGGCCGCTCGGCCACCGCGACGGTGCGCAGCGGGCCGACGTCGGGCAGCGGCAGCGGGTCGCTGGGCGCGGCCAGCCCGTCGATCAGGGCGAGGTCGACCTCGCCGGTGGCGACCTGGGCGGGCAGCACGTCCTGGGCGAGGACCCGGACCACCGGCTCCGTCAGCGGATGGGCCCGGCGCACCTCGCCGAGCGCACGCCCCAGGGTCGCCCCGACCGCCAGCGGAGTGGCCCCGAGCACCAGCCGGGCGCTCGGGGCTCCGGCCAGGCGCGCGACGTCGGCGCGCGCCGCCTCCAGCCGGACCAGCAGCGGTGCGGCGTGCTCCAGCAGCCGCCGCCCGGCCGCGGTCGGGCCGACCGGCCGGCGGGACAGCAGTGTCGTGCCGAGGTCCGCCTCCAGCGCGGCGATCTGCTGGGAGACCGCGGACTGGGTGTAGCCGAGCTCCCGCGCCGCCTCCGAGAAGGAGGCCAGGCGGGCGACGGTGACGAAGGTGCGCAGCTGCTGCGGGTCCACGGCGGTCATCAACCGATCTGATCGATACTTAAGGAATCATCGTTGGCGCTGATCTCGGGTGCAGGGTCAGGATAGCCGCATGACCTACCTGACCCCGCGGATCGCCCTGGTCGGCGACCGCTCCCCCGCCGTCCGCTCGCACGCCCGGATCCCGGGCCTGCTGGCCGCCCTCGCCGAGCACGACCACCTCGTCCTGGACGCCTACTGGATCCCGACCGGGGACGCCGCCGCACCCGGCGCCCTGGACGGCTTCGACGCGGTCTGGCTGCTGCCCGGCAGCCCCTACCGCAGCGAGGCGGGCGCGCTGGCCGCCGTCCGGACCGCCCGCGAACGCGGCATCCCCTTCCTGGGCACCTGCGCCGGGTTCCAGCACGCGGTGCTGGAGTACGCCCGGAACGTCTGCGGCCTCGCCGGGGCCGTCCACGGCGAGGAGCACCCGGAGGCGGAGCAGCAGGTGATCGCCCCGCTGGCCTGCTCACTGGTCGGCCACGAGGGGGCCGTCGCGATCACCCCCGGGAGCCTCGCCGAGCGGGTCCTCGGCGCCACCCGCACCCAGGAGCGCTACCACTGCGCGTACGGCCTCAACTCCGCCTACCTGGACCGGCTGACCACGCACGGCCTGCGGTTCAGCGGCGCGGACGCCTCGGGCGAGGTGCGGGTCCTGGAGCTGCCCGGACACCCGTTCTTCCTGGCCTCGCTGTTCCAGCCCGAGCTGTCCGGCGACGGCACCCGGGCACACCCCATGGTCCGCGCCCTGGCCCGCGCCGCCGTGGCGCACGCGGACTCCACGGCGGCGGCGACGAGCGCCTGACCCGACGCCGCGGCGGTGTCGACCACCCGGCCGGACCCCACGGGGCGGCGACGAGCGCCCGGCCCGGCGCCGCACCGGCGGCGGTCCCGGCCGGGGCGCCCCGAGCCCGCCTCACATCGGCAGCGACCGCAGCCGCACCGGCCCCTCCGGCCATCCGGCCCCCGGCACCAGCGGCGCCCACATGGTGCGCAGCGGCATCTCCGCCAGCCGGCCCTCCGGCTGCTCCACCGTCACCCCCTCCGCCACCTCCCGGAACCCGAGCCCCCGGTAGAACGCGGCCAGCGGCGGTCGGCAGAACAGCAGCGCGTACCGGTGGCCGAGCGTGCGCGCGTGGTCGATGGCGGCCCCGACCACGGCCCGCGCGAGGCCGCTGTGGCGCCGGTCGGGCGCGACGCAGACCCCGCCGACCCCCATGGCGGTCAGGTCGGTGCCGCCCACGGTGAGCGGCAGCGGCAGCAGCCCGGTGTGGGCGACCAGTCGGCCGTCGGCGGCCCGGACACCGAAGTGGATCTCCTTGGGCAGGAAGGTCAGCCCGGTGTGGGCGACGCCGTACGGGTCCTCCCCGGGGCCGAGGATCTCCTCCTGCTCGGCGCGGCCGTACTGCGCGAGCCGTTCGACCACCGGCGGCCCGGCGGGGTGCGGCCCGGGCGAGAAACGATCATCCATCCCGCCATGCTCTCCTCCTGCCAGGGCCTTTAACCAGTCCCTTCCCAGCCACTCGGTCCGACGGCCGTCCCGGTGCCGCGCCGCTGTGGCAGCATGCCCCTCATGCAGCAGCCCACCGACCAGGCGTCCGCCGACCAGTCGGCCGCCGACCTCGCCGCACCGCTGCCCGGCCCGCCGCTGCACCTGCCCCGCCCGGTCCGCGCCCTCGCGCCGACCGCCCTGGTGCTGCTGGTCCTCGTCCCGCTCGCCGCCAACGACCCGGACGTCGGCCCGACCGCCTCGCCGGGGACCAACGCGGGCCTGATGGCGCTCGGCGCGCTCGCCCTGGCCCTGCGGGGCCGGCACCCGGCCGCGGTCACCGCGGTCACCCTGCTGAGCGGCCAACTCCCGCTGGCCGTCGCCCTCTACGGGCTGGCCGCGCGGCGCGGCCGGACCGCGCCGGTGTACGTCCTGGCGGCACTGGCCGGGCTGCGGCTGCTCGTCCCGTTCGACCTCGGGGACGTCGACGCCCCGTCCGAGCTCGCCAACCTGATCGAGGACCCGCTGGTCTTCTGCGCCGTGCCGCTCGCCCTCGGGCTGACCTCCCACCAGCGCGCCCGCACCGTCGCCGTGCTGGCCGAACGCAACCGGCTGCTCGGCGAGCGCAACCGGCTGCTGGAGGAGGCCCGCCGGCACGCCGAGGAGCGCGCGGTGGCCGCCGAACGCGCCCGGCTCGCGCGGGAGATGCACGACGTGGTGTCCAACCGGGTCTCGCTGATCACCCTGCACGCGGGCGCCGGGCAGGTCGCCCGGGCCGAGGACCCGGCCGCCGTCCGGGAGACCCTCGGCCTGATCCGCGCCCTCGGCCTCCAGGCGCTCACCGAACTGCGCGGCCTGCTGGGCGTG
Source organism: Kitasatospora sp. NPDC057738 (assembly GCF_042798815.1). Taxonomy (NCBI): domain Bacteria; kingdom Bacillati; phylum Actinomycetota; class Actinomycetes; order Kitasatosporales; family Streptomycetaceae; genus Kitasatospora; species Kitasatospora sp. NPDC057738. The sequence continues at coordinate 44,399 of NZ_JBHVJT010000064.1, forward strand.
CTGACCACCCCCGCCGGACAGGCGCCCTCGCTGCGCGGGCTGCCCGCCCTGGTCGAGGAGTCCCGGCTGGCCGGACTGGCGGTCGGGCTGACCGTCAGCGGACCGGACGAGGGGCTGCCCGACCCGGTGCCCGCCGTGCAGTACGCGGCCTACCGGATCGTCCAGGAGGCGCTGACCAACGCGCACAAGCACGCCCCGGCCGCCGAGGTGGCCGTCACCGTCGAGGTCGCACCGGACGGGCTGCGCCTGACGGTGGTCAACTCCCCCGCCGCCGACGGGGACGCCGAAGCCAGCGGCGGGCGGGCCGATCACCCGGAACTGCCCTCCGGCGGCCACGGCCTGCGCGGCATGCGCACCCGGGCCGGCGACCTCGGCGGCACCCTGCACGCCGGGCCGACGCCCGAGGGCGGCTTCGCCGTCCGGGCCCGGCTGCCGCTCGGCGCCGCCTGAACGAAGAGGCGCCGCCCGAACGGAGGGGCGCCGCCCGGGCCGGGCCTGCCCGGTCCCGGCCCGGCGTCAGACCGTCGCGCGCCGCGCCAGCTCCGCCCAGACCTCGTCCACCCGTGCCTCCAGCTCCGCCAGGCCGCCGCTGTTGTCGATCACCAGGTCCGCTATCGCCAGCCGGTCCTCCCGCGAGGCCTGCGCGGCCATCCGGGCCCGGGCCTCCTCCTCGGCCATCCCGCGCAACCGCACCAGCCGGTCCAGCCGTACCTCGTCGGCCGCGTCCACCACCACGACCAGGTCGTACAGCGGCGCCAGGCCGTTCTCGGCCAGCAGCGGCACGTCGTGCACCACGGCCGCGTCCGGCGCGGCCGCCGCCTCCAGCTCGGCGGAGCGGGCCCGCACCAGCGGGTGGACGATCGCGTTCAGCGCCTTCAGCCGCTCCGGGTCGGCGAACACGACCGCCCCGAGCGCCGGACGGTCCAGCGCGCCGTCCTCCCGCAGCACCTGCGGTCCGAACTCGGCGACCACGGCCGCCAGACCGTCCGTTCCGGGGGCGACCACCTCGCGGGCGATCACGTCCGAGTCCACGATCACCGCGCCGCGCGCGGCGAACAGCCGGGACACCTCGCTCTTGCCCGCGCCGATGCCACCCGTCAGTCCGATCTTCAGCATGGCGTCAGGCTACCGGCGCGGCACCGGGCCCGTCAGTACGGGCCGCCGGCGAGGAGCACCGTCGGCACGGGCAGCCGCCGAGGAGCACCGTCGGCACGGGCCGCCCGCGAGGAGCACCGTCGGCACGGGCCGCCGGCGGGCAACGCCGTCAGCCCAGCTCCAGGCTCTCGCCCTCCCCCAGCACCGTCAGCTCCGCGCCCGTGCCCGGCCCCTGCGGCCCGACCAGCAGGGTCTGCACCGCGAACCCGATCGGGCTGAGCACCGCCTCGTGCACCGGCACCGCCTGGCGCGGCCCGGCCTCCCGGACGTAGTCGATCACCTCGGAGGCCTTGCTCCAGGGCGCCGCGAGCGGCAGCAGCAGGGTGTCCACGGCGTGCGGCGGCACGGTGAACGCGTCACCGGGGTGGAACAGCCGCCCGTCGAAGAGGAAGCCGATGTTCTGCACCCGCGGGATGTCCGGGTGGATCTGCGCGTGCCACTCGCCGTGCACCGAGACGCCCAGCCCGCCGATCTCGAAGGCGTCGCCCTCACCGACCGCCTCGATCCGCTGCGCCACGCCGTCCAGCTGGGCGGCGACGGCCCGGTTGGTCCACACCCGCAGGGCCGGGTCGGCCTCCAGCGCGGCGCGCAGCCGGGACTCCTCGAAGTGGTCCATGTGCTCGTGGGTGATCAGGACGGCGTCCGCCCCGGCCAGTGCGGCGGGGTCGGTGAACGATCCCGGATCGACGACGACGGTGGTGCCGCGGTGCTCGACGCGTACGCAGGCGTGTCCGAACTTGGTGATTCGCATGGCAAAAACCATACAGCAATGCTGTACAGCCTTGCTGTATGAATTGCCGATAGACTTCTCCCATGCCCAGCGAAGCCCCGCACCCGGACACCCTGGAACTCGCCGCCGACCTGCGCGCCGCCCTCGGCACCCTGGTCCGCTCCCTGCGCACCGACGACGAGCTGCCGCAGAACCAGGCCGCCGTCCTCGGCCTGCTGGTCCGCGACGAGCTCTCCTGCACCGTCGCCGAACTCGCCGCGCTCCAGCGGGTCCGCCACCAGTCGATGGCCCGCACCGTCGCGCTGATGACCGACGCCGGACTGGTAACCCAGCAGCCCCACCCCACCGACGGCCGCAAACTGCTGGTCGCCGCCACCGAGGCCGGCCGCGACGCGCTGCTCGACCAGCGCGCGCGCCGCGAACACCGGATCGCCACCGCCATCGAGTCCCGCCTCGACCCCGCCGAACAGGACCGGCTCCGCTCGGCGGTCGACCTGCTACGCCGGCTGGGCTGAACCCACCAGGCCCTTGGGCACACCGCCCCCGGCCGCGCCGCCCCCGGACCCGACAACCGCGGATCCGGCACTCTCGGACCCGACCCCGACCCCGACGGCCTCGACCCCGACGCCATCCGACCCGACGCTCTCCGACCCGGTCCCGGCGCGCGGCACCGGGAGCACCGCCGGCTCGATCTCCGGCAGGTCGACGTGCTCGCTCAGCCCGAACCGCCGGTGCAGTCGCCGCAGCGGGCCGGGCGCCCACCAGTTGAACTCGCCGAACAGGCTCATCGCGGCGGGCACCAGCAGGCAGCGCACCAGGGTGGCGTCCACCGCGACGGCGACGGCCAGCGCGATGCCCATCTGCTTGACCATCAGCATGTCCCCGAGCGCGAACCCGGCGAAGACGATCACCATCAACAACGCGGCCGAGGTGATGATCCGACCGCTGCGCTGCACGCCCAGCTCCACCGCCCGGACGCAGTCGTGCCCGCGCAGGGTCAGCTCCCTGATCCGGGCGAGCAGGAACACCTCGTAGTCCATCGACAGCCCGAAGGCGAAGGCGAAGACCAGGACCGGGATGAAGGTCTCCAGCCCGCCGGTCGGGCTGAACCCGAGCAGCCCGCTGAACCAGCCGTCCTGGAACACCAGGGTGAGCGCGCCGAGCGAGGCGCCCAGCGAGAGCAGGTTCATCAGCAGCGCCTTGACCGGCATCACCACCGAGCCGGTCATCAGGAAGAGCAGCACCAGGGTGCCGACCGCGACCAGCCCGAGCGCCCACGGTCCGCGCGAGAGCAGCTCGTCCTGGAAGTCCACCACCGAGGCCGCGCCGCCGGTGACGTAGGTGGTCAGCCCGCCGCGGTCGGCCCGCAGCTCCTCCACCACCTGCTTGGCCTGCCCGCCCTGCGGGTCCCCGTGCACCAGCACGTCGATCGTGGAGACCGCGTCGCCCACCGGCGACACCGCCCGCACCCCGCTCACCCCGGGCAGCTTGGCGACCACGTCGTCCGCGTACGCCTGCGCCACCGACGCCCCGCCCTCGACCACCACGGTGATCGGCGCGGCCGAGGCCTGCGGGAAACGCTGGTCGATCGCCTCGGCGACCTGCCGCCCGGCCGAGGAGGCGGGCAGCACCGCGGCGCCGGAGCTGCGCATGTCGGCGTGGAGGAACGGCGCGCCGGCCGCCATCAGCAGCGCCACCGAGGCGAGGGTGACCGCCACCGCCCGCTTGCGCACCCGGCGCACGGTCCGGCTGAAGAACCCCTCGTCCGCCACGGGCGCGGCGGGTGTCTTGATCCGCGCGCCGGCGAAGCCGAGCAGTGCGGGGATCAGGGTCAGCGCGGCGGCGACGGCGATCACCACCACGCTCACCCCGGCGGCCGCCACCGCGCCGAGCACCGGGCTGGTGAAGACGAAGAGTCCGGAGAGCGCGACGGCGACGGTCAGCCCGGAGAAGGCCACGGTGCGTCCGGCGGTCGCCGCGGTCCGTTCGACGGCGGCGGCGATGTCCGCGCCGTGGCCGCGTTCCTCGCGGAAACGATTCACCATGAGCAGCGCGTAGTCGATCGAGAGTCCGAGCCCCAGCACCGTGGCGATCGGCAGCACGCTGGTGTCGATGTCCATGATCCGGCTGAAACCGAACATGGCCAGCAGCGCGCCGCCCACCGAGGCGACCGCCCCGATCACCGGCAGCGAGGCCGCCGCCAGCCCGCCGAAGACCAGCACCATGACGATCAGCGTGAGCGGCAGCGTCACCATCTCGCCGAACCGGGTGTCCTTCTCGGTCTGCTGCTTGACCTCCTGCTGGAGCACCAGGTCCCCGCCGACCGTGACGTGGGCACCGCCCGCCCCGTTCAGCGCGCCGAGCCGCTCGGTGACGGCGTCGGTCTGGGCGGTGCTCGCGGTGTCGGCCATCCGCACGGTGACCAGGCTCGCCGTCCCGTCGGCGGAGCGCAGCGCGGCGGGGGCCGGGCCGGAGCCGTACGCGTCGAGCGCGGAGGAGACCCCGGGCAGGGCGGCGATCTCGGCGGTGGCCTTCTCGACGGCGGCCTTCACCGCCGGATCGTCCACCGGCCTGCCGTCCACCACGGCGGTCACGGTGCCCTTGGCCGGGTCGGCCGCGGCGACCACCGCACCGCCCCGGTCGGCCTCGGCGCTGGCGGAGGAGGCTCCGGCCACCGAGCCCTCGAAGACGCGTCCCCCGATCAGGACCCCGACCACCAGGACGACGGCCCACAGGCCGAGCACCCAGCGACGGTGGCGGAAGCAGAACCGGCCGAGGGCCGCGAGCCGGCCGCCGACCACGGCGGTGGGGGCGGAGGCGGGGGTGGCGAAAAAGGGGTTTCGCATGAAGGAGCCTTTCGGGCAGCTCCCCTCAATCTAGGTGCAACCCGAACTCCGGCCTATAGATGGGCAATGAGCCTCATCTCACACTTTCCTTCACATAAAACACACATAAGTCAAAGCGTGATAAGTCATGGCGAAAAACGAAATGGGCCCCACCCGGAAATCCGGGTGGGGCCCACCGTCTAGCTATCGGCTAGCGGGAAGCGAGAGCCTCAGCTCTGGCCACCGGCCAGCTTCTCGCGCAGAGCGGCCAGGGCCTCGTCGGAGGCCAGGGCGCCCGAGCCCTCGTCGCTGCTGGACGAGTAGGAACCACCGGCGGCAGCGGCGACGGCGTCGCCACCCTCCTCGGCGGCCTGGGCATCGGCCTCGCGGCTCTTGATGACCTGGGCCTGGTGCTGCTCGAAGCGGGTCTGCGCCTCGGCGTACTGGCGCTCCCACTCCTCGCGCTGCTTCTCGAAGCCGGGCAGCCAGTCGTTCGCCTCGGGGTCGAAGCCCTCCGGGTAGATGTAGTTGCCCTGGTCGTCGTACGAGGCGGCCATGCCGTACAGGGTCGGGTCGAACTCGACCTCGGCCGGGTTGGCACCCAGGGCCTCGTTGGCCTGCTTCAGCGACAGGCTGATGCGACGACGCTCGAGGTCGATGTCGATGACCTTGACGAAGATCTCGTCGCCGACCTGGACGACCTGCTCCGGGATCTCGACGTGGCGCTCGGCCAGCTCGGAGATGTGGACCAGACCCTCGATGCCCTCGTCCACGCGGACGAACGCACCGAACGGAACCAGCTTGGTGACCTTACCCGGGACGACCTGACCGATCTGGTGGGTCCGGGCGAACTGCTGCCACGGGTCCTCCTGGGTCGCCTTCAGCGACAGGGAGACACGCTCGCGGTCCATGTCGACGTCGAGAACCTCGACGGTGACCTCCTGGCCGACCTCGACAACCTCGGACGGGTGGTCGATGTGCTTCCAGGACAGCTCGGAGACGTGCACCAGGCCGTCGACGCCACCCAGGTCCACGAAGGCACCGAAGTTGACGATCGAGGAGACGACGCCGGAGCGCACCTGGCCCTTCTGCAGGGTGGTGAGGAAGGTCTGGCGGACCTCGCTCTGGGTCTGCTCCAGCCAGGCACGGCGGGACAGGACCACGTTGTTGCGGTTCTTGTCCAGCTCGATGATCTTGGCCTCGAGCTCCTTGCCCACGTAGGGCTGGAGGTCGCGGACGCGACGCATCTCGACCAGCGAGGCGGGGAGGAAGCCCCGGAGGCCGATGTCGAGGATGAGACCACCCTTGACGACCTCGATGACGGTACCGGTGACGATGCCGTCCTCTTCCTTGATCTTCTCGATCGTGCCCCAGGCACGCTCGTACTGAGCGCGCTTCTTGGACAGGATGAGACGACCCTCCTTGTCCTCCTTCTGGAGAACCAGGGCCTCGATGTTGTCACCGACGGCGACGACCTCGTGCGGGTCAACGTCGTGCTTGATCGAGAGCTCGCGGGACGGGATGACGCCCTCGGTCTTGTAACCGATGTCGAGGAGAACCTCGTCACGGTCGACCTTCACGATGACGCCCTCGACGATGTCGCCATCGTTGAAGTACTTGATGGTCTCGTCGATGGCGGCGAGGAAGGCCTCCGCGTCGCCGATGTCGTTGACCGCGACCTGCGGGGTGGTGCTGAGGGAGGAGTCGGTGGGGCTCGTCATTAGGAAAAGGGCTCCGGTACGGACATGAAAGTCGTAGGTAATGCCACGCGGAGGGCCCGTATCGCTCCCACCGAAAGCCGGACAGCCAAGAACACGGCACACCGGGATTCCCGTACAACGAGAACCGGCGTCCGTCTTGCGACCGTGGGGTCTTCGACAGATGCGAGCGCGACCTGCTCCGTCCGAGGCGCGCAGGCCCGCAGCGCAACTTGTAGCATACGGGGACGGCCAGGCACGGTCAATGCCGAAGGACGGCAAGACGGTGGAGCCCGGTACGGATCAGGCCATATCCTCCGAATGCGCGCCTTGCGGCGACACCCGAAGGGGCCACGTCCCCGGATGCCACCGCCAGGATCCGGACCCTGACGGGCCGGTTCGCGGCAGCGGCGCTTCCGCACTCCATACCCTACGCGATGGGCATTGTCACCGTGGCCACCACCCCCCAGTCGGACCTGCACGATCTTGACACCTCCCCCTCGCGGGCCGAGGAGGAGGACGGCGACGACGCGATCCGCCGCGAGGCCGGCACCGGGGAGAGCAGCCGCGCCAGCCGGCACTGGTGGGACCGCAACGCCGACGAGTACCAGGACGAACACGGCGAGTTCCTCGGCGACGACCGCTTCACCTGGTGCCCCGAAGGCCTGGACGAGGCCGACGCCCGGCTGCTCGGCGAGGTGGCCGGCCGGGACGTCCTGGAGATCGGCGCCGGCGCCGCCCAGTGCTCCCGCTGGCTCGCCGCCCGGGGCGCCCGGCCGGTCGCCCTGGACATCTCCTACCGCCAGCTCCAGCACTCCCGCCGGATCGACCTCGGCCGCGGCACCGACCCCGTCGCCGTCGTCCAGGCCGACGCCGCCGTCCTGCCCTTCGCCGACGCCTCCTTCGACCTCGCCTGCTCCGCCTACGGCGCCGTCCCGTTCAGCGCCGACACCACCGCGCTGATGCGCGAGGTCCACCGGGTGCTGCGGCCCGGCGGGCGCTGGGTGTTCTCGGTGACCCACCCGATCCGCTGGGCCTTCCCGGACGAGCCCGGCGTCGAGGGCCTCACCGCGGTGTCCTCCTACTTCGACCGCACCCCCTACGTCGAACAGGACGAACAGGGCCGCGCCACCTACGTCGAACACCACCGCACCCTCGGCGACCGGGTCCGCGAACTCGTCACCGCCGGCTTCCGACTGGTGGACCTGGTCGAACCCGAGTGGCCGGCCGGACTGGAACAGGAGTGGGGCGGCTGGTCCCCGCTGCGCGGGCGGCTGATCCCCGGCACGGCGATCTTCGTCACCGAGCGGGGCTGAGCCCCTCCATGAACCCGGCCTGGCGCGAACTGCCCGTCCGCACCGCCCTGCCCGCCCTGCACCGCGCGTTGGACGAACACGGCACCGCCGTCCTCGCCGCACCGCCCGGCACCGGCAAGACCACCCTGGTGCCGCTCGCCCTGGCCGGACTGCTCGATCCGGGGGGTCCGGTGCGCCGGGTGCTGGTCGCCGAGCCCCGCCGGCTCGCGGTACGGGCGGCCGCCCGGCGGATGGCCTGGCTGCTCGGCGAACCGGTCGGCGGCCGGATCGGCCACACCGTGCGCGGCGAGCGCACGGCGGGCCCGGACACCGTGGTCGAGGTGGTCACCACCGGCGTGCTGCTGCAACGGCTCCAGCGCGACCAGGAACTGCCCGGCGTGGACGTGGTGGTGCTCGACGAATGCCACGAACGGCACCTGGACGCCGACACCGCGCTCGCCTTCCTGCTCGACGTCCGGGCGGCACTGCGGCCCGAACTGCGGCTGGTCTGCGCCTCGGCCACCTCCGACACCGAGGCCTGGGCCGAACTGCTCGGCGGCGCGCCCGTGGTGGAGGCGCACGGGACGTCCCACCCGGTCGAGGTGGTCTGGGCGCCGCCGCCGCGCGCCGTCCGGCCCGCCCACGGCACCCGGGTGGACCCGGCCCTGCTCGACCACGTCGCCTCGACCGTCCGGCGGGCCCTGAACGAGCGCGACGGCGACGTGCTCTGCTTCCTGCCCGGCGTCGGAGAGATCGCCCGGGTCGCCGGGCAGCTGGGCGGCGTCACCGCCGAGGTGCTGCAACTGCACGGCCGCGCCCCGCAAGCCGTGCAGGACGCCGCCCTCACGCCGTCCCCCTCACGGCGGGTCGTCCTCACCACCGCCGTCGCCGAGTCCAGCCTCACCGTGCCGGGCGTCCGGGTCGTGGTGGACGCCGGACTGGCCCGCGAACCCCGCACCGACCACGCCCGCGGCCTGGCCGGACTGGTCACCGTCCGGGCCTCCCTCGCCGCCGCCCGCCAACGCGCCGGCCGCGCCGGCCGCGAAGCCCCCGGCACCGTCTACCGCTGCTGGAACGAGGCCGAGGACGCCCTCGCCGCCCGCTTCCCCACCCCCGAGATCGCGCTCGCCGACCTCACCCCCTTCGCCCTCCAGGCCGCCTGCTGGGGCGACCCGGACGCCACCGGCCTCGCCCTGCCCGACGCCCCGCCCGCCGGGGCGATGGCCGCCGCCCGACAGACCCTCCAGGCCCTCGGCGCCGTCTCCTCGGACGGGCGGGCCACGGCCCGCGGCATCCGGCTCGCCCGCACCGGGCTGCACCCCCGGCTCGGCCGCGCCCTGGTCGACGGCGCGGCGGCGGTCGGTGCGCGGCGGGCCGCCGAAGTGGTCGCGCTGCTCTCCGAAGAACCGCCCAGGGCGCTCGGCGACGACCTCGGCGCGGTCTGGCGGACTGTTCGCTCCTCCCGGGACCCCTACGCGGGCCGCTGGCGCGACGAGGTCCGCCGCCTCCTGCGCGGCGCCGGCTCCGAGCCCGCCACCCAGCTCTCCGACGGCGCCGCCGCCGGCCTCGTCGTCGCCCTCGCCTTCCCCGAACGCATCGCCCGCGCCCGGGTCGACAAGCCCGCCCCCGGCGAGCGCAGCCCGTACCTGATGGCCTCCGGCACGGCCGCCGAACTCGCCCCCGGCACCACGCTCGGCGCCGTGCCCTGGCTCGCCGTCGCGGTCGCCGACCGCCCGGCGGGGTCACACTCCGCCCGGGTGCTGCACGCCGCGACGCTGGACGAGGACACTGCTCTGGTCGCGGGCGCGGCGCTGCTGACCGCTCGTGAAGAGGTCCACTGGGACACCCGGCGCGGCGAGGTCGTCTCCCGCCGGGTCGAGTCACTGGGCGCGATCGAGCTCACGGAGAAACCCCTCAACCGCCCCGACCCTTCACTCGTCCGGTCCGCGCTCCTCGAAGGCCTGGCCCGCGAGGGCGTCAGCACCCTGTTGAGCTTCCCGTCCAACCTCCGCGAGCGCCTCGCGTTCCTCCACGCCGCCCTCGGAGACCCCTGGCCCGACGTCAGCGACGAGGCGCTGCTGGAACGCGCGGAGGAATGGCTGGAGCCCGAACTCTCCCGCGCCCGCCGCCGCTCCGACCTGGCGAGGATCGATACCACGGCCGCTCTCCAGAGGCTCCTCCCCTGGGCGAGCGGCGAAGCAGGACGCCTCGACGAACTCGCCCCCGAACGCATCACCGTGCCGTCCGGCTCGAAGATACGAGTCGACTACACCACCGAACGCCCAGTACTGGCAGTCAAGTTGCAGGAACTCTTCGGCTGGACAGCGACCCCCGCCCTGGCCGGCGGCCGCATATCGCTGACCATCCACCTGCTCTCCCCCGCCGGCCGCCCCGCCGCCGTCACCGGTGATCTGGAGAGCTTCTGGCGCGAGGGCTACCGCGCCGTCCGCGCCGACCTCAGGGGCCGCTACCCCCGCCACCCCTGGCCCGAAGACCCGACCACGGCCGAACCCACCCGCCGCACCAACACCCGGAAGTGACAGGAGAGGACGACATTCGCCATGGCATTGACCGCCCCGACCGTCACCCGCCCCCGCGAAGCCGAACTCCCCTTCGCGGCTCTGATCCTGGACTTCGTCGGCGTACTGACCGCCAATGCCGGACCGGCGCACCGCGAATGGTGCCTCACCCAGGGCCTCGACGCCGAGGCATGGCGGCACACGCTCGGCCAGGAGCCGGAAGCCGGCCGCCTGTACACCGAACTCGAAGCCGGCCGGTTGAGCCAGTCGGAGTGGAACCGGCAGGTGGCTCCCATCCTCGGCGTGCCGCAGCACGAGAACCTCATGGGCCGGGCGTGGTCGGGCGTCCGTCCGGCCGACGACATGATCGCACTCGCCCGCTCGGCGCGGCGGGCCGGCCTCAAGGTCGCACTGCTGTCCAACTCCTTCGGCCTCGACCCGTACGACCCGTACGAGGCCCTGGGCGTATGGGAGTTGTTCGACGTGACGGTGATCTCCGAGCGGGAGGGTGTGGCCAAACCCGATCCGGCGATCTACCAGCTCACCTTGGACCGGCTCGGACTGCCCGGCGAGGCCTGCGTCTTCGTGGACGACCATCCGAGGAACCTGCCCCCGGCCGACGCCCTCGGCATCACCACCGTCCTCGCCGACGGCACTCCCGGCACCGCCGCCCGCATCGCGGCCCTGCTCGGAGTGCCCGCCACGCCCTGAGCTGCCGCCAAGAAGGCTGACAGTCAGGCCGTTCCCGCACCGGAAGTGGAGTGACGGGGTACGGTCCGCTTGAGGCCGCTCACCTTCGGAGGCTCCCATGACGCAGTGGTCCGATTACTCCACCGGCCAGCGCATCAAGATGCTGCGGGCCGGCATGACACAGGAAGAACTCGCCGAGGCCGCCGGGGTGTCCGTGCCGACCGTCCGCAAAGCCGAGAAGGAGGGCGGCAGTATCGGCCTTCCCTCGCTGCTCAAACTGTCCGCCGCACTGCATGCGGACGTGTCGGTGATCCTCGGGCAACAGGCACCCCGAAGGGCATCTCTGATCGGCGACAGGGCCATGTTGCGAGGGCTGTCCCGCACCGTGCACGACACCGCCGCAGGAGTCGGAACCGATGTCGAACCACCGGACGCCGCAGTGCTCCGGGCCGATCTGGCTCGGGCATGGGCGGACTACCGGGCCGGGGACTACACCCGCGCCGGCAGCCTCGCCTCCCCTGCCATCGCCGAGGCCGCTGCCCTCCTGCGCTCCGTCCCGGAGGGCGAGCGGTGCGCGGCTCATGGCATCCTCGCCGACGCCTACCGACTCGCCTCCTACACCGCCCAGTTCCACGGCGCCCGAGACCTCGCGTACTCGGCGATCGGCCACGCCCGCCACCACGTCCACATGGCCGCAGACCCTCTTCGGGCCGCGATGGTGGACTGTGGCCGGTCCTGGATCTACATGCGCGACGCCCGCCTCGACCAGGCCACCACCACCGCCGAGACCGCGTTCACGTCGATCGAACCCCGCTACGCGGAGCGGGACCCGGAGACGCTGGCCACCTACGGCTGGCACGTCACCTTCGCCGCCGTAGTCGCCTCGCGCCACGGTGACGCCGACCGGGCCCGCGACCTGCTCTCCCAGGGACACGCGGTTGCAGCGAGAATGGGCCGCGATGTGATGATCAACGGCACCAGCTACGGTCCGACCACCATCACCGCGCAGGCCATCGGCATCCACACCGTCATGGGCGATCCCGGTAAAGCCCTGGCGCTCGCCCGCAACCTCGGCGACCTGTCCCCACTGCCGCAGGCCGCCCGCAATCGGCTCGCCCTGGACATCGCCCTCGCACAGGCCGACACCCGCCAGTACGACGCCGCCCTGGACACCCTCCTCCAAGTGTGCAGCGCACAACCCGACTGGGCCCGCCACCAGGCCCTTCCGGGGGCGATCATGCAGCGCGCCGGCCACGCCAGCACCACCCGCGTGCGCAAGCTCGGCGGCATCCTCGGTATCAGTCTGTTCGCCCACTGAGATCGACCTGATACAAGGCGTATCACACGGGGCCGGTACGACTTCCGAAACTGGCACTGGCCGTACGTTCACGATGAAACAACTCACCGGCAGCCTTGGCATCATGACGCCAACTCAGGCCGAGCGGCCGCACGTCCACCGCGTTCCCGTCGCCTTGTACATCGCGACCAGCGGCGACGCCGACGCCCGCATCCTCACCAGCCATGCCCGCGCCTTCGCCGAGGCCCGCGACTGGACGGTCACCCTCGCCATGGTGGACGACGACCCCACACTCCCGCTCGATCAGCGGCCCGGCTGGCAAGTCATCACCAACGCCCTGAACGCCCGCACCATCCACGGCGTGGTCACCTGGGCCCACGACATGGTGACCGGCAGCCAGGCCATCCGGGGCACCGAGGCCGGCGACCCCTGGAATTCACCGCTCGGCGACCGGGGCGGCTTCCTCGCCGCCGCCCACACCGCCGCCTCGGACCACGCTGACGGACACCTGCCGCGCCGCACCTCGGGTGATCTCGCGCGCCGCCGGGCCCTCGCGAACGCCGCTGCTGGGTTCGCCATCTTTCGGTCCTCGTTCGGCGGCGACCCCCGCGCCGTCTGACATCACCCGTCAGTCGGTCGGGACCTCTTCCCACCGGCCGCCTCATCCTTCCTCTGAGGTACTCCCCCATGCTCACTGTTCGTCGCCCCCGCATGTTCGTCGCGCGCCTCGACTCCCGTATCGAGTCCACGCCCCTGGCGCGCTACCTGCTCCGCGCCTACCTCTCCGGAATGCCCTCTGGGGACCGCTACCGCGACACCGCCGAGCTGTTGCTCGGCGAGTTGTTCGCCAACGCCGTCCAGCACTCCGACGCCCCCGACGACTGCCACATCGAGGTCCGCTTCACCGTCACCGGCTCCCGCCTGCGGCTGGAAGTCCACGACGCCGGCACCGACCACCCCACCCTCCACACCCCAACTCCTGACGACGAACACGGCCGAGGCCTGCTCCTCGTCGACCGGCTCGCCGAACGCTGGGGCAGCGCCAACCGCCCCGGCGGCATCGGCAAGTACGTCTG
>NZ_JBHVJT010000065.1:0-8184 GCF_042798815.1 Kitasatospora sp. NPDC057738
CCCGAGCGGGCGTCCGGCCGGGCCCCCCACCCCGGCCGGGCGCCGCCCGTCCCCGCTCCCGGTATCCCCGCGGTCCCCGCCTCCGGCCCCCGCCGGGGCCCGGGCCGGCCGTTACGGCTGTCCGGGCCGCCCGAGCAGCCCCGCCACGTGCTCCGGCGTGGCCACCGGGCAGACCTTGTGCACGAAGTCCCGCCGCAGCGCGTGGTACGGCTCGCCCGCCCGGTAGAAGTTGGCGTGCATCCGGCGCAGTTCCTCCGCCCGGTACTCGGCCAGCGGCTTGGCCTCCTCGTCGACCGCGCGGCGGCGCTTCTTGTCCACCAGCCGCCCGGTGAGGTCCGGCGAGGCGGCGATCCGGGCCGCCTCGCGCGCCACCCAGCGGCGGAACCCGGCCGCGTCCCCGCCGACCGTGCGGTCCACCAGGCCGATCCGGCGGGCGTGGTCGGCGCCGACCGGCAGCGCCTCGGCGGTGAGCCGCTCGGCCTGCTCGGCACCGACCCGGCGGGGCAGGGTGTACGTCCAGTACTCGGAGCCGTACAGGCCCATCAGCCGGTAGTGCGGGTTGAGCACCGCCGACTCCCGGCACCACACCTCGTCGGCGGCGAGCGCCGCCATCAGCCCGCCGGCGGCCGCGTTCCCGGCCAGCGCCGCCACCGTCACCTTGTCCGTCGTGGTCAGCACCGCCTCGACGAAGTCGTCCATCGCGTTGATGTTCTCCCAGGACTCCAGCGCCGGGAAGGCCGCGCCCTCGATGACGTTGAGCTGGATCCCGTTGGAGTAGAAGTCCCGGGGCGCGCCGAGCACCAGCACCGAGGTCGGCCGGTCGGCCGCCTCCCGGTAGGCGGTGAGCAGCCGACGGCACTGCTCGGTGCTCATCGCCCCGCCCGCGTGGGCGAATTCGAAGAAGCCGACCTCGCCCTCCTCGCGGTAGCGCAGCTCCGACCAGGTGTCCCGACTGCCCGCCCGCTCCGGGCTCACCGGCACCTCGCGGACCCGGTACAGCTCGTCGGCGAGCACCGTGGCGGCCGGCAGCTTGAAGGTGACCGGCCCGCCGGGGGTGCGGCGCGGGCGCAGCTGCGGTATCCACACCGCGCCGTCCACGGTGGCCCGGCAGATCGCGCCGTCCCGGGTGGCCAGCACGGCGCCGGGCACCGGGCCGCGCAGTTCGTCCTCGGGGTGGCCGCCGTGCAGGAAGAACTCCCGTCCGTACAGCTCGTCCAGGACGCCGGGCTGGGAGTCGGCGGCGCGCAGCCTGCGCAGCACGGTGGCGGTGCCGTCCCGCTCCCAGTCGATCCGGCGTTCCTCCTGGCGCAGGAAGGGGCGCGCTTCGCCGTGCACGTCCGGCCGCGCGTAGTCCAGCGGCTCGGGGGTGAACAGCCCGCCCTCGTACCGCTGGACGGCCAGCAGGACGGCCTCGGTGGCGGCGTCGGCGAGCTCGCCCCGGTACAACTCGCTCTTGCCGCAGGCGGGGACGGGGAACTCGACGGACGCCCAGATGTCGCCGGCGTCCATCTCCGCGACGGCCTGCAGCACGGTGACGCCCCAGCGCTCCACCCCCTCGGTGATCGCCCGGTCGAGCGAGGAGGGGCCGCGGTCGCCCTTGGGGCCCGGGTGCACGATCAGGACGGTCCGGGTGGACCAGATGTCCTGCGGGACGGCCTTGGTGAGCATCGGGCAGACGATCAGCTCGGGGTCGGTGCGGGCCACCGCCGCCCTCATCCGCTCGTCGTCGAGGGCGAGTTGGACGGCGACCTGGTGGCCGCGCTCGCGCAGGGCGGTGTGGACGCGCTGGGTCAGGCTGTTGAACGCGCTGGCGATCAGGAGAATGCGCAAGGAGGGCCTCCGGCGGGAACTGGGGTCGCGCGCAGGCGATGAAACCAGGGCATGGACACGTAATGATTACGGTCCGTACCTGGGCGCTCTACCCTCACGCACCCCGCACACCTGCGCCCCGCGTTTCGCCGGATCTCCCCAAGTCCCCGCTCCGGTCGAGTACTCTCCCCCGCCCGGCCCGGCTCAGCGCGGGAACGCCCTGCGGGCCCGCCAGGTGGTGTGCTCCCGGGAGACGGCGTCCTCGGCCTCGGCGGCCAGCCGGGCCCAGCCCGCCTCGGCGTCCGGCGCCCGGAGGTCGAGGTCGGACAGCTGGTTGCCGACGTTCTCCAGCTCGCGCGCGGCCAGTTGGTAGGCGGCGGCCAGCGGGCCGAGCTGCTTGAGCTGCGTCCAGGCGATGATCGCCGCGGCCGCGGCCGAGGTGGCGCCGAACAGGTGCACCGGCAGCGCGCCGGTGGCCTGGGCGACGGCCGCCGCGGCACCGACGATGATCAGCACCGCGACGCCGAGCCCCCAGGAGACCGCCTGCGAGTCGCAGGCCTCGGCCCGGGAGCGGTACCAGGTGCGCTGGCCCTCGACCCGGGTGCGCAGGTAGAGGGTGCGCCGCGCGGTCAGGCTCTCGGCGCGCCGGCGGCGCATCTCCGGGGTGATCTCGGCGACGCTGCCGGGCGGCACGATCTCCGGGTCCTCGAAGGCCCGCAGCACGTCCTCGACCTGGAGCAGGTAGCCGCGGTCGACGTCCGCGGACTCGGCCGGGCCGTCGAACGGCCGGGCCCGGACGGTGTACTTCCAGGCCAGCGTCTTGACCGACTCGGCCGCCGCCCGGGCCTGGTACCAGCGGCCCTGCGGGTTGCCGCGGCGCAGCCGGGACCAGAAGTAGCCGGCCACCAGGAAGGCGGCGACCGAGAACAGCGGCCAGACGTCGAAGTCGCCCTTGTCGTCCGGGCCCGGGAACGACCCGATCACAGCGGCGACCACCAGCATCGCGATCAGTCCGCGGTACCAGCGCAGCGTCTCGCGCTGGCCGTCCAGCGAGGCCTTGTCCGTCGTCCAGAACAGCTCCGGCAGCAGCTGTGCCTCGACGCCCCCCGGCGGATCCTGTTGCACCATCGGTCGAGTCCCCTCCCCCTTCTCCGTCCAGGCAGTATTCCCTCCGCCAACTCGCCTACACGAGTGCCTTTTTGACAACTTCTGACGGCCGGTCGTTGCCCGCCCTCCCGGTAACCGGTAAAAACGGTTACATGCCGCTGCACTGGAAGCTCGTCATCGACTGCGCCGATCCGCACCGCCAGGCCGCCTTCTGGGCCGCCGCCCTGGAGTACAGGCAGGAGGACCACGGCGCGCTGATCACCCGGCTGCTCGCCGCCGGCGCGGTCGGCCCGGATGACCTCACCGAGCTGGACGGCCGCCCGGCCTGGCGCTCCCTGGCCGCCGTCCGCCACCCCGAGGACCCGTTCGATCCGGCCTCGGACACCGGCCTCGGCCGCCGTGTCCTGTTCCAGGCCGTCCCCGAGCCCAAGCGGGGCAAGAACCGCCTGCACCTCGACGTCCACCCCGGCCCGGGCGAGCGCGAGGCCACCGTCGCCCGCCTCGGATCCCTCGGCGCCACCGTCCTGCGGCACGTCGAGGAGCCCGGCGGCGCCTGGACCGTCATGCGGGACCCGGAGGGCAACGAGTTCTGCGTCCACTGACCGGACGGCCGCCCCGGAAACGCCGGAGCCCCGCCCTCC
The DNA here is from genome assembly GCF_042798815.1 of Kitasatospora sp. NPDC057738. NCBI lineage: Bacteria > Bacillati > Actinomycetota > Actinomycetes > Kitasatosporales > Streptomycetaceae > Kitasatospora > Kitasatospora sp. NPDC057738. Next base: position 3,558 of record NZ_JBHVJT010000065.1, read on the forward strand.
CGGAACCGGGGGGACGGGGCTCGGTCGGCGTACGGCGTCAGAGCAGGCCGAAGGCCGGCATCAGGTAGTAGAAGGCGAACACCGCCGCCACCGCGTACATCGGCACGGGGACCTCCCGGCCGCGGCCGGCGGCCAGGCGCATCACGCAGAAGACGATGAAGCCCATGCCGATGCCGTTGGTGATGCTGTACGTGAACGGCATCATCACGATGGTCACGAAGGCCGGGATCGCGATCGTGTAGTCGGCCCAGTCGATCGACTTGATCGAGTTGGCCAGGATCAGGAAGCCGACGGTGACCAGGGCCGGGGTGGCGGCCTGGGCCGGGACCATGGTGGCGAGCGGGGTGAGGAAGAGCGCCACCACGAAGAGCAGGCCGGTGACGATCGAGGCGAAGCCGGTCCGGGCGCCCTCGCCGACGCCGGCGGTGGACTCGACGAAGCAGGTGTTGGCGGAGGCGGAGGTGGCGCCGCCGGCCGCGGTGGCGATGCCGTCGACCATCAGGACCTTGTTGATGCCGGGCAGGTCGCCCTTCTCGTCCAGCAGGTGGGCCTCGTCGGCCACGCCGAGGATGGTGCCCATCGCGTCGAAGAAGCAGGACATCAGCACGGTGAAGACGAAGAGCAGGCCGGTCAGCACGCCGACCTTCTCGAAGCCGCCGAACAGGCTGACCTTGCCGACCAGTCCGAAGTCCGGCGCGGAGACCGGGTTGCCCGGCCAGGTCGGGACGGTGAGGCCCCACTTGGCCGCCGGGACGTCGGCCACCTTGTCGATGACCGCGGCGAGCGCCGTGGAGACCGCGATGCTGATCAGGATGGCGCCGGGCACCTTGCGGATCAGCAGGACCAGGGTGAGCAGCAGGCCGACCACGAAGATCAGCACCGGGAAGCCGAGCAGGTGCCCGTTGCCGCCGAGCTGGAGCGGGACGGTGGTGTGGGCGGCGTCCGGGATGCGGCTGACGAAGCCGGAGTCGACCAGGCCGACCAGGCTGATGAACAGACCGATACCGATCGCGATCGCCTTGCGCAGGCCGAGCGGGACGGCGTTCATGACGCGCTCGCGCAGACCGGTGGCGACCAGCAGCATGATCGCGAAACCGGCCAGCACGACCATGCCCATGGCGTCCGGCCAGGTCATCTTCGGAGCGAGCTGGAGCGCCACGATCGTGTTGACGCCGAGGCCGGCGGCCAGGCCGATCGGGACGTTGCCGATGACGCCCATCAGCAGGGTGGTGAGACCCGCGGTGAGGGCGGTGGCGGTGACCAGCTGGCCGCTGTCCAGGTGGGCCCCGGTGACGTCCGTGCCGCTGGCCAGGATGATCGGGTTCAGCACCAGGATGTACGCCATGGTGAAGAAGGTGGCGACACCACCGCGGATCTCGCGCGGCAGGGTGGAGCCGCGCTCGCTGATCCGGAAGAAGCGGTCGACGGCGCTCGTGGGGGGCTTCGGCGCGGCGTCGGCGGGTTCGGGCGACTCGGTGGTCGGCTGGACCACAGGCATGCGTGCGTCCTCTGTGGGGGAGCTGAGGAGAGGGTGGGGGACGCCCGGGGCGACGGTGGCCGGGCGCAGATCTTTAAGTATGGTTTCCCGATCGCACACGCGCTATCTTCGCGCGTAGAGCCTGCGGGGGGCCTGCGGGGCGTCCCGGCACCCGCGCGGCCGCCCCACCGCACCGTACGCTAGACCCCATGCCCAAGACGCCGCTGCACCCCTCGCCCCCTCCGCTGGAGGCCAACGACGTCGCCATCGTCGGCGGCGGCACGGTGCTGTGGTTCATCGCCTTCCTCGCCCTGCTCCCCTTCCAGGGCAGCCTCTCCGCGCACGGCCACGGCACCTGGCCCTGGATCTGCCTCTCCGGCGGCCTGCTCGGCCTGATCGGCCTCTGGTACTGCCGCGCCCGGCGGGACGCGATCGCCCGCAGCCGCGCCGCCGAGGCGGCCGGACCGGCACCGGGGCACACGGCCGAACGGGCGACCGGGGACGACGGCCAGGGTCCGGCCACCCGGTCGGACTGAATGGTCCTTTAGTAGCACGCACCGGACATAAGGCGCCCGTAGAGTCGGTGCCATGACGCAGCCTGCCCAGCCAGCGGAAGAGCGGCCGACCGACGAAGACCGCCCGGACGGAGCGCACCCCCTCGGCCTGCTGCCCGGCCGACGCGGCGGCCTGACGGCCTCCGAGGTGGCCGAGCGGGTCGCGAAGGGTCAGGTCAACGACGTCCCCGTACGGTCCAGCCGGTCCACCCGGGAGATCGTCCGGGCCAACGTCTTCACCCGCTTCAACGCGATCATCGGCGTGATGTTCGGGATCATCCTGATCGTCGGTCCGATCCAGGACGGCCTGTTCGGCCTGGTCATCGTGGCCAACACGGCGATCGGCATCATCCAGGAGCTGCGCGCCAAGAAGACCCTGGACAGCCTGGCCCTGATCGGCGAGGCCCGACCGCAGGTCCGCCGGGACGGCGCCGTCCAGCAGATCGGCGTCTCCGAGATCGTCCTCGACGACACCGTGCTGCTCGGCATCGGCGACAAGGTGATCGTGGACGGCGAGGTCACCGAGGCGGACGGCCTGGAGGTCGACGAGTCGCTGCTCACCGGCGAACCCGATCCGGTCCTCAAGCAGCCCGGCGCCCAGGTGATGTCCGGCAGCTTCGTGGTGGCCGGTGCCGGTGCGTTCACCGCCACCAAGGTCGGCCGCGAGGCCTACGCGGCCCAGCTCGCCGAGGAGGCCAGCAAGTTCACCCTGGTGAAGTCGGAACTGCGCTCCGGCATCGACAGCATCCTGCGGATCATCACCTACCTGCTGATCCCCACCGCCCTCGGCCTGATCATCAGCCAGCTGGCCGTCGAGGGCCGGGACTGGCGGGAGGCCGTGCGGCGCATGGTGGCCGGCATCGTGCCGATGGTCCCCGAGGGGCTGGTGCTGCTGACCTCGGTCGCCTTCGCGATCGGCGTGGTCCGGCTCGGCCGCAAGCAGTGCCTGGTCCAGGAGCTCCCGGCGATCGAGGGCCTGGCCCGGGTGGACACCGTCTGCCTGGACAAGACCGGCACCCTCACCGAGGGCGGCATGGACGTGATCGACCTGCGGGTGCTCTCCGACGGGGAGCCCGGCGCCGTCGCCCCGGAGACGGTCAAGCACGCCCTGGCCGTGATGGCGGGCGCCGACGCCCGCCCCAACCCGTCCATGCAGGCGGTCATCGACGCGTACGGGCGCGGCGACGACGGCGCCCGCTCCGGCCACGACGGCTGGCGGGTGATCGAGGCGATGCCCTTCTCCTCCGCCCGCAAGTGGAGCGGCGTGCAGCTGCTGGAGCCGCAGGGCGGCGAGGCCAGCTGGCTGCTCGGCGCGCCCGACGTGCTGCTGCCCGCCGGACACCCGGCGCTGGCCGAGGTGGACGAGCTCGGCGCCCGGGGCCTGCGGGTGCTGCTGCTGGGCCGCACGCCCGTCCCGCTGGACTCCCCCGACCCGGCGGCCGACCTCACCCCGCTGGCCCTGGTGGTGCTCCAGCAGCGGCTGCGCTCGGACGCCGCCGAGACCCTGCGCTACTTCGAGAGCCAGCGGGTCCGGGCCAAGGTCATCTCCGGCGACGCGGCGGTCTCGGTCGGCGCGGTGGCCGGCCACCTGGGCCTGCCCGGCGCCGACCACCCGCTGGACGCCCGCTCCCTGCCCTCCGATCCGGAGGAACTCGCCGAGACCGCCGACCGGACCAGCGTCTTCGGCCGGGTCACCCCGCAGCAGAAGCGCCAGCTGGTCGGGGCGCTGCAGTCCCGCGGCCACACCGTGGCGATGACCGGCGACGGCGTCAACGACGTGCTCGCCCTCAAGGACGCCGACATCGGCGTGGCGATGGGCACCGGCTCCGACGCCACCAAGGCGGTCGCCCAGATCGTGCTGCTGAACGACTCCTTCGCCTCGCTGCCGTCGGTGGTGGCCGAGGGCCGCCGGGTGATCGGCAACATCGAGCGGGTCGCTTCACTCTTCCTGGTGAAGACCGTCTACTCGGTCCTGCTGGCGCTCCTGGTGATCTTCACCCATTCGCCGTACCCGTTCCTGCCCCGGCACTCCACCGTGCTGTCCTCGCTGACCATCGGCATCCCGGCCTTCTTCCTCGCGCTCGCCCCCAACGACGAACGGGCCCGCACCGGCTTCGTGAAACGCGTGCTGCGGCTGGCGATCCCCGGCGGGGCCATCGCCGGCACCGGCACCTTCGTCGCCTACTCGCTCGCCCGCGCCGACCACGCGACCGACCTCAAGGCCGACACCAGCGTGGCCACCCTGACGCTCTTCCTGATCGCCCTCTGGGTCCTCGCCATCGTCGCCCGCCCCTACAACTGGTGGCGCCTGCTGCTGATCGGCAGCATGGGCGGCGCCTTCGCGCTGGTGCTGCTGGTGCCCCCGCTGAAGTCCTTCTTCGACCTCTCCCTGGTCGGCTACCGCGACCCGCTGATCGGCGTCGCCATCGCGGTGGTCTGCGGCATCGCCCTGGAGATCACCTGGCACTTCATGAAGCGCCGCGGCATGGAGTGACCCGCCCCGGGGGGGCGGCCGGCGGGGGGGGGGCGAGGGGGGGGGGGTTGAACCCCGCAACCGGGGGGGGGGGAGAGGATCTGGGGGGAGGCCGGTCCGCTT
>NZ_JBHVJT010000065.1:8194-57405 GCF_042798815.1 Kitasatospora sp. NPDC057738
CCTGTGGGTTGGTGTCGCCGTAGGGGGGGTCTAGGGCATCCCCTGGGAGACCACCGGGCACTTAAGGAAGCGCCGCGGCGGGGAGCAACCCCCCCCGCGGCCCCGCCGGTCGGGGCGGCCCCGCGGGGGGGGCGCTCAGCCCTCGAAGTCGCGGGCGGCCGAGAGCTCGTAGGCGCGGTCCGGCTCGCTGAGGGCGGCCAGCACCTCGAAGCGGCGGTGCCACTGCCCGACCGACCAGGCCAGCCCGGCGGCCAGGCCCTCCGGAGTGGCCGCGTGCAGCAGACCGGGCACCGGCGGGACCTCGAACTCGTCGTCCTCGTCGGCGGCCTCGGCCAGCTCCGGGTCGTACGGCGGCTCCGGGGCGTCCGCCCCGGTGTCCCAGCGCCAGTCCACCGCCGCCTCGCCGCCGTCCGGCCCGACGACCAGCAGCTCCTCGTGCTCCTCGTAGGCGACCGGGCAGCCGGGCAGCAGTTCCCGCACCACCGCCGGGACCCGGTGCAGCACGCCCTCGGAGAGCACCCGGCCGCCCGCCACCTCACTGGCCAGCGACACGTGCAGCCGCTCGGCGAGGTCGGCGGCCAGCGCCGGGGCGACCGGCAGCAGCGGGTACCGGTGCAGCAGCTGGACCAGGTCGGGAGCGTCGGCGACGACCGCCTCGGTGGCGTCCACCACCACCGTGTGGTCCGGCCGGCGCCCGGTGTCCGGGTCCAGCGGCGGCAGCGCCCGCACCACGTCCAGCGGCTCGATCCGCCCACGGTCCACCCGGGCCAGCGCGGTGTGGATGCCGTGCAGCTGACGGTGGCCGACCTCGGCCTCCGGGTCGGTCATCCGGTCCAGCACCTCGTCCGGCCCGTGCGGCTCGGCGAGCAGCGCGGCCAGCGTGGTGCGCACCCCGAGCGCGTGCAGGAACTGGTCGTCCAGGGTGGTGCGGGCCTCGTCGTACAGGCCGCGCAGCAGCGGGTCGGCCCCGGCGGCACGCAGACCGGCCGGCTCCCGGCCCGCCAGCACCGGGTGGTCGCGCAGCCACCACGCGGTGTACGGCGGCAGGTCGGCGTACGAGCCGTCCGGCAGCAGGGTGCGCACCGGGGCGACCACGGCGTCCCGGTACGGCGGGCGGGCCAGCGCCGCGAGCGCCTCCGGCCAGGCGTCGTCGTCCACCAGGTCGAGGTCGCGCACGGCCAGCAGCTCGGCGGCCACCGGCGGGACGCCGACCGCCTCGTCGGCCTGCAGCGCCTCCAGCGCGTCCTCGGCCCACTCGGCGAGCCCGTCCGGCGCCTCGTCCAGCAGACCGGTGGGGTGGCCGCCGGCCGCGCGGTCGGCCGGGACGGTGGGGTCGAGCCGCTCCAGGTCGTCCGGGTCGAGCACCACGTCCTCGGCGCGCACCAGCACGAAGTCGGCCAGCACGCCGACGGCGGTCAGCACCTCCGGCCCCCAGCGCTCCAGCAGCTCGTCGTCCACCCAGCCGGCGTCCTCCTCGCGGGCGAGCGCGGCGAACGGGCTCCCGGGCAGCACGAGTTCGCCGGCCCGGGCGGGCTCGCCCTCGTCGTCGAGCAGCGCGAGCCGGGCCAGCCAGGGGTGGGCGCCCGGCTCCGGGGCGGCGGCCTTCACCAGGGCCAGGACGGCGTCGGCGAGTTCGAGCGCCGCGTCCAGGTCGTCCTCGGCCAGGTCGTAGGAGCGGGCGACGGCGGCCCGCACCTCGGGGGTGTCCAGCACCCCGGCCGGGGTGGCGGTGCCGGCACCGAGCTTGGCCAGCAGCGGGTGGGCGGCCTCGGGGTGGGCCAGGCGCAGGTCGAGCGCGGCGAGCGCGCCCGCCAGCGACTCGGGGTAGCCGGGGAAGGCCGCCCAGTCGGCGTCCTCGGAGGGCAGCAGGACGCGCCGCGGCCCGGTGACCGTCCGCCCGTCGGCGAGCGGGACGGGCAGCGCGCCGAGCGCCTCCGGGTCGGCCGCGCCCAGCGCCGCGTACAGGTTGCGCCACCAGGCGGGCTCGCGGTCCAGCCCGCCGAGCTGGTCCACCACCTCGGCCAGCGGCACCCGGCGCACGTTCAGCACCCGCAGCTCGGTGCGCCGCTCCAGGCCGGCCGGCAGCAGCCCCGGGAAGATCGGCGAGAGCGCCTCGACCACCGAGCCGTCCGCGCCCTCCAGCAGCGTCGCGTCCCGCGGCCGCAGCGCGGGCGTGCCCTCCTCGACCGGCGCCGGGTGCGGCAGGAACGGCGTCCCGGGCAGCCGGGAGAGCACCTCGGCGCGCAGCGCGTTGTCCAGCGCGCCCTGGCCGAGCGGGGCCGGTACGAGGCCGAGCGAGCCGAGGTCGGCGCCGCGGGCGCGCAGCAGCTCGGCGTAGCTGTCGGCGGCGCGCTCGGTGAGGAAGTCGGCCAGCGGGCCGGGGGCGACGTGCCGGCGGGTGGAGTCCAGCGGGTACGAGGCGATCAGCAGCGCGGGCAGACCGACCGGCTCGTCGCTGGGGGTGGGCGCGTGCAGCACGGAGGCGATCCCGGGCCGCTGCGGGACGCCGTCCGGGCCGACCGGGACGGCCCAGGTCACCGTCCAGTACGGGCGGGCGCGCTCCTCGGTGGGTCGGTCGCCCAGCAGCTCCGCCGAGAGCGTGCCGGAGGCCCCGACGGTCTGCCAGACCGTCTGCCGCAGCCGGCCGCCCGCGTCGTCAGTGACGGTGACCTCGGTGACCCCGTCCGGGCGGGTCTCCGCGGCGTCCCGGGTGAGCGTCCGGGTGCCGTCCGGGGTCTCCACCACGACCTCGCGCAGGCCGGGCAGGGTGAGCAGCAGCGCGTCGTCGATCCCGGCCAGCAGACGGCGGGTCAGGTCCTCGGCGGCGGCGTCCCGCAGCGGCAGCACCACCACCGTGTCGTAGCCCTCCGGGGCCGGGCCCTCGGCCGCGAACGGCAGCCGCAGCAGCGGCACGTGGCCGTCCCGGCGGCGCAGTTCGTCGGCCAGCTCGGGCTGGGCCGCGGCCAGCGCCCGCGCCTCGCCGAGCGACCAGCGCACCCCGCCGGTCGCGCTCAGCACTGCGGGCTCGTCGGTGACCGCGAGGACGGCGGCGAAGCCGACCCCGAACCGGCCGACGGCGGGCGTCTCACCGCGCTTGGAGGAGGCGCGCAGGGTGGACAGCGACTCGACGGCGGCCTCGTCCAGCGGGGCACCGGTGTTGGCGGCGGCGAGCACGCCGTCGGCGAGGGTCAGCCGCAGCCGGCCGGGGCCGTGCCCGGCCCGGACCGCCGCGTCGGCCGCGTTCTGCGCCAACTCGACCACCAGGCGGTCCCGGTAGCCGCCGAGCGCCAGCTCCTCCTCCGCGTTGGCGTCCTCCCGGAACCGGGCCGGCGAGGCGGCCCAGGCGGCCAGCACCCGTCGGCGCAGCGCGGCGCTGCCGAAGGGGTCCGCGAGGTGCTCGTCCGTGCCGCTGCCGATGATCCGAGGTTCCACTGGACCTGCCGCCTTCCGCTGCCCTGTTCGTCGTAGGGCATTCTTCCCTGCCCCACTGACTGCTCCCGACCACGGGCCCCGCCGCCGGCGGGCCGGGGACGGCGCCGGCGGCGGACCTGACGGCCTTTCCGCCGCCCGCCCGCAGCCCGGAAAGCAGCGCGGCCCGCGCCGGTCGTTGACCGGGCGGGCCGCTGGAGCCTGGGCGCGTGCCCGGCTCAGGAGTGGCCGAGCTCCTCGGCCGGGGCGTCGGGTTCGACCGAGCCGGAGGCACGGTCGGGGTGCAGCGGGAGCGGCTCGACCACCAGCTCGTCCAGGATCAGCTCGGACGGCGCCGGCGGGGCCGGGATGACGGCCGCCTCGGAGTGCCCGCCGCAGCCGTACGCGAAGGAGACGATCTGGCCGTCGGCCGGGCCGAACTCGTTGCCGCACACGCCGAAGGCCTGTCCGAGCGAGCCGCCGATCGGCACCAGGAAGCCGCAGCTCGCGCACGAGGCCGGTGCGGCCTGCGCCATCGGGGTCTGCGAGCCGTGGGACTTCTCCCAGCGCTCGGCGGCCAGGTGCAGGCCGAGCCGGGAGAGCACCCGGCTGCGGCCGAGGCCCAGCTCCTCGGCGACGGCGTCGATCCGGGCGCGGGCCGGGGCGGGCTGGACGTGCGGGTCGGTGACGACCAGGTCCTCGTCCTGCGCCAGGGCGACCGCGGAGTTCGGCGCGGGCTCGTCCTCGCCGGTCCAGCCGGGCTCCAGCCGCAGGTCGTCGGCGCCGGTGGGCAGCAGGTCGCCCGGGCCCATGTCGCCGGGGCGCAGCCGGTCGCTCCACGGCACCCACTGGGGCGCGAGCACCGCGTCGGGGCCGGGCAGCAGCACGACCTCGTCCAGGGTCACGTTCTTGGCGCGCGGCGCACGGGCGACGGTGACCGCCCAGTGCCAGCCGCGGTAGGCCGCGTCGAGGCACTCGAAGGTGTGGGTGACGACGCGGTCGGCGTCCGCCTGGACACCCAGGTGCAGCCCGACGGCCTCCGCACCGACGGCCTCCTCGGCGGCCTGACGGGCGAGTTCGACGGCCTCGGCACAGAGCCGGTCGGGGGTACGGCTTCGCATCGCAGCACTCACGGCGTCGATTCTCTCCCAGTTCTTCTGTCGCCCACGGCGTGTTGCCTGTTCCGTCGCGGCTCGGTGTCCCTCGTCCATTCTGCGTGACCGGGAGCCCCCTCGGGTACCGGCCGCGCCGCTCGACCGGCCTGCCGGCGCCCCGGCGGGTCGGCGGGTCGACCTTGGGCAGGCTACCCGTCGGTCGGCGCCCCGGCACAGTCCGGGGCGGACCCGGCCCTTCCGGGACCGCGCCGAGCCGGGCCCGCTCCCGCGTCGGCTCGGCGATTCTGGGGCAGGATGGGCTTGTGGCGGACCACGACCCGTCGCAGCACGCACTGCGCGACCCACGGGCCGGCAGCCCCGACCCCACGGACGCCGTGCCGCGACAGCAGCCCCCGGTCCCCGGCGCGGACGAACCGCAGCCGGCGGACGGTCCCGGGCCGCCCGCAGACACCGTGGACCCCTCCGGGGCCGAAGCCCCGGAGGGCCCCGACCGGGCCCCGCGGGAGCCGGACGGGGACGAGAACGAGGCCCCCGAGCCCCGCCGGCACTTCCTGATCCGCACCGCCTCCGCCGCCGGCTCCCGCACCGGCAAGGTGGTGCACGGCACCGGCCGCCGGATCCGCCGGGCCACCGCCGCCGAGGGCGCGGGCGAGTCCGGCCTCGCGAAGCTGATCGAGCTGCACGCGCTCAACTCCTTCGGCGACATGCTGATCACCGTCGCGCTGGCGTCCACCATCTTCTTCTCGGTGCCCACCGGCGAGGCCCGCGGCCGGGTCGCGCTCTACCTGCTGATCACGATGGCCCCGTTCGCCCTGCTGGCCCCGGTGATCGGCCCGCTGCTGGACCGGCTGCCGCACGGCCGCCGGGCGGCCATGGCGATGGCGATGCTGGCCCGGGCGGTGCTGGCCTGGACGATGGCCGGGGTGATCGTCGGCGGCGGCATCGCGCTCTACCCGGAGGCGCTCGGCGTGCTGGTCGCGTCCAAGGCGTACGGCGTGGTGCGCAGCGTGGTGGTGCCGCGACTGCTGCCGAGCCGGCTGTCCCTGGTGAAGGCGAACTCCCGGGTCACCCTGGCCGGACTGCTGGCCACCGGCGTGGCGGCCGGGGTGGGCGGGCTGCTGCACCTGGTCGGGCCCGGCTGGCCGCTGCGCGGCGCCTTCCTGGTGTTCGTGGTCGGCACCCTGATGGCCTTCCATCTGCCGCCCGCGGTGGACTCCGCCAAGGGCGAGCAGCGCGCCGTCCTGCACGCCGAGGTGCACGGCGAGGGCTCGCACCTGATCCATCACAGGCCGCCGCCGGTCAAGGCCTCGCTGCGCACGGTCGGCCCCTCGGTGATCCTGGCGCTGCGGGCGATGTCGGCGATGAAGTGGCTGGTCGGCTTCCTGGTGATGTTCCTGGCCTTCCTGCTGCGGGAGGAGCCGATCGGCGGGCTGCGGCCGACGGTGGCGCTGGGCCTGGTGGCGCTGGCCGCCGGGACGGGCAACGCGCTGGGCTCGGTGCTCGGCTCCTGGCTGCGCACCCGGGGCCCCGAGAAGACCATCAGCGCGATGCTGCTGCTGGCGACCTGCGCGACGGCCGCGGCCGCGCTCTGGTACGGCGTGGTGACGGTGGTCGTGGTCGCCGCGGTGGCCGGGATGGCTGCCTCGCTGGGCAAGCTGGCCCTGGACGCGCTGATCCAGCGGGACGTCCCGGAGGCGGTGCGGACCTCGGCGTTCGCCCGTTCGGAGACCCTGATGCAGCTGTCCTGGGTGGCGGGCGGCGCGGTCGGCATCCTGCTGCCGCTGAACGGGAAGCTGGGCCTGTCGATCGCCGCCGGGGTGGTCGGCCTGGCGCTGCTGTGGACGCTGCGCTCACTCCTGCGGGTGGGGCCGCGGCGGCACCCGGCGACGCCCCGGGTCGCCTGACCGCGCCGACGCGGCAACACGCGGTGCCGACCCCCGCGTCGCGTGATCGGCCGGGCCCGGTAGATTCTGACGCATGAGCCTCAATTCCCGTGCCATCGCCGCCCTCGGCGCCGTCGTCGTGGTCGGCGCCGCCACGGTGGGCACCTCCGTCGCCATTGCCGCCGGCCAGACCGAGCACATCTCGCACCGTGCCACCCTCACGGTCGGCAACTCCTCGATCGTCGCGGACCCGCTGTGCTGGAACGCCGGCAGCCCGCTCACCGACGACCAGCAGCAGAAGTGCCAGGAGGACGCGACCAAGGCCCTGCACGACGGCACGCTGCCCACCTCGGACGTCGTGGGGAGCGACCGGGTCGGCGTCGGGGTCTCCCCCAACGTGGCCGACACCGGCTGGTGGGCCTTCACCAACGGCGGCTCGTCCAACCAGGGCGGTCGCTACACCCTGTTCTCGGCCGCCAAGGGCCCGACCTGGTCCGGCGCCCAGTCGGCGAACAAGGTGCTCAACTCCAGCGGCAAGACCGTGGTGACCGTGGTCGAGGGCGACCCGAACCAGGAGGCCCCGATCGCCGTCTGGTACTTCCAGCTGAAGACCGAGGGCAACAGCTCCGACAACGGCTGACCGGTCCTGCGATGACCGCGCCCGCCGTCACCGACGGCCGCACCGAGCAGTCGGGCCCCGCACGGGCCCGGCTGCTCGTCGTCGTCGCGGTGGCCGCCGAGGCCGAGGCCGTGCTGCGCGGCCTGCCCGGTGCGACGGGCGCGCTGCCGCTGCCCGGCGGCACGCTGCACCGGGCCCAGGAGGTGCCGGTGGACGTGCTGGCCGCCGGGGTCGGCCCGGCCGCCGCCGCCGCAGGCGCCTGCGCCGCGCTGGCGGCCAGCACGTACGCGCTGGCCGTCTCGGCCGGGATCGCCGGCGGCTTCGCCCCGCTCGCCCCGGTCGGCTCCACGGTGCTGGCCGACGCGATCGTGGCCGCGGACCTCGGCGCCGAGACCCCCGAGGGCTTCGCCGACGTCACCGAGCTGGGCTTCGGCACCGTCCGGCACGCCCCGCCCCCGGCCGCCGTCGCGCTGGTCGCGCGGGCGCTGGGCGGCCCGGGCCTCGCCGTCGGCCCGGTACTGACCGTCTCCACCGTCACCGGCAGCGCCGCGCGGGCCGCCGAACTGGCCGCCCGCCACCCCGGTGCCGTCGCCGAGGCGATGGAGGGCTTCGGGGTGGCCGAGGCCGCCGCCCGGTACGGCGTGCCGGCCCTCGAACTGCGCACGGTGTCCAATCCGGTGGGCCCGCGCGACCGGGCCGCCTGGCGGATCGGCGAGGCGCTGGCCGCCCTGGAGCGGGCCTTCGCCGCGCTGCCCGTGCACGACCTGGCCGCGCGCCACGAACCGGACCCGGCCGCGCGGCACGAACCGATTGAGGAGGCCGGCCGTGGCTGAACGGCTGAGCATCGCGTACTCGCCCTGCCCGAACGACACCTTCGTCTTCCACGCCTGGGCGCACGGCCTGGTACCCGGGGCGGACGCCCCCGAGGTGACCTTCGCCGACATCGACGTCACCAACGGCCGGGCCGAGCGCGGCGAGCTGGACGTGCTGAAGATCAGCTACGGCGCGCTGCCCTGGGTCCTGGAGGAGTACGCCCTGCTGCCCTGCGGCGGCGCGCTGGGCCGCGGCTGCGGCCCGCTGGTGCTCACCCTGCCGGGCGTGGCCTCCCCCGCCGACCTGGCCGGGAAGACCGTCGCGGTGCCCTCCGAGCGCTCCACCGCCTACCTGCTGTTCCGGCTCTGGGCGGCGAAGGCGGTGCCCGGCGGTTTCGGCGAGATCGTCGTCCTGCCGTTCCACGAGATCATGCCCGCCGTCCGGGACGGCCGGGTGGACGCCGGCCTGGTGATCCACGAGGCCCGCTTCACGTACCAGCAGTACGGCCTGCACAGCCTGGCCGACATGGGCGAGGCCTGGGAGCAGGAGACCGGCCTGCCGATCCCGCTGGGCGCGATCGTCGCCCGGCGCTCGCTCGGCGCCGAGCGGCTGCGGGCGATCGCCGACGCGATCCGCGCCTCCGTGCGGCAGGCCTGGGCGGACCCGGCGGCGAGCCGCGAGTACGTGCTGGCGCACGCCCAGGAGATGGACCTGGACGTCGCCGAGCAGCACATCGGGCTGTACGTCACCGAGTTCAGCGAGGACCTCGGCGAGGAGGGCTACGCCGCCGTCCGCGCGCTGCTCACCCGGGCCGCCGCGGAGGGGCTGGTGCCCCCGCTCGACCCGGGTGCGCTCGCGTTCTAGCCGTCGGCCGGCCGACGGTCAGACGTCGAACTGGTCGGCCACCGCGCGCAGCAGGCCGGCCAGCTTCTGGCCGGTCGGCTTGGCGGGGTAGCGCCCGCGCTGGAGACCGGGCAGCACCGCGTCCAGCGTGGTGATCAGGTCCTGGACGATCGGTGCCATGTCGTCGGCGCTCCGGCGCTGGGCGGCGGCCACCGAGGGCAGCGCCTCCAGCAGCTGTACCGCCATCGCCTGGTCCCCGCGGTGCCCGGCGACCACGCCGAACTCGACCCGCTGGCCCGGCTTCAGCGACGTGACACCGGAGGGCAGCGCCTTGGTGTGGACGAAGACGTCGCCGCCGTCGTCGCGCGACAGGAAGCCGAAGCCCTTCGTCTCGTTGAACCACTTGACCTGGCCGGTGGGCATCTCGAACAGTCCTCGAATGGGTGTGGGGGATCCCGGCCCGGGCCGGGGATCACTGGGTGGTGGGAAAAGACGACCGGCCTCGACTCGGCGCCCGTGGGCGCTCATGGCCGGCACGCGGTCAGGAGCAGACTAACCGTCCGTCACTGCCTCATCCGCGTTCCGCGAGGGATCCGCGTTCCGAGGCCCGGTCGGGGCGGCGGGACCGGGATCTCGCGGTCACGGGCAACCCGGCGCCGGCACGGCCGGGGCGCGGCTCCGCGCGGTCCATCGGCTCACACCCCCCCGGGTCTGAGGACGCGGGGCGCACCTGTAGCGCCCCTCGGCACCCCGTGCATACCCCCGCTCAACAGGGATCAAAACGTTCAGCTGCCGGGAAACTGCGCAACGTGACCGACCCGCTCCGGTGGCGGCCCCCGGCCGCCGCTCTGCCAGACTGGGGACAGTGCCGACCGGCCCGGAGGAGTGAGCAGACGTGAGCAGCCAGAGCACCGACCCCGGCGACGTGTACGTCAAGGCCGGGGCGATCGTCTTCGGTCTCGGCGCACTCGCCACCCTGGTCACCTTCGTCCCGCTGTTCCTGCACCTGACGCCGCTGCCGACGGCGGCCTACTGGCTGAGCATGCTGATGCCGGCCGGTTTCCTGGCCGCGCTGACCGGGCTGCTGCTGAACGCGCGGTCCCAGCGCCGCCGGAGCACGCCCGTCGAGTCCTGAGGACGGCCGGGACGGCCGCCGGGGACCGGCTGCGGGCCGCGCGGACGGCTACGGGCCCGCCCGGCCGCTACGGGCCGCAGCGGGCCGCAACGGGCCGGCGCTAGCGTTCGGCCAGGTGCGCGGCGAGCCAGTCCGGGAAGTCGGTGAGGTCCGCCAGCACCACGTCCGCACCCGCCTCGCGCAGCTCCTGCGCGCTGTACGGGCCGGTGGGCACGCAGACCGCGAGGGCGTCCGCGTGCCGGGCGCCCCGGATGTCGCCCAGGTGGTCGCCGACGTAGACGCTCGCGCCGTGCTCGCGCAGCGCCTCGCCCTTGGTCTCCGCCCACAGGTCGCCGATCACGGTGTCCGCGGCCAGCCCGGCGTGCTCCAGGTGGAGGCGGGCGTTCGGCTCGTACTTGCCGGTGATCACCGCGACCCGGCCGCCGTGGGCGCGGACCGCCTCGACGGCGGCGTGCGCGCCGGGCAGGGCCACGGTCGGGGCGAAGGCGTGGTCGCGGTAGAGCTCGCGGTAGCGGTCGGCGACCCGCTCCACGTCGGCCTCCGGGAACCAGTTGCGGATCTCGTCCAGCAGCGGCGGGCCCAGCCGGGTGACCACCAGGTCGGCGTCGACGTAGGTGCCGGTCTCGGCGGAGAGCGCCAGGTAGGTGGCGCGGATACCCGGCCGGGTGTCCAGCAGCGTCATGTCGAGGTCGAAGCCGACGGTGAGCGGAGCGGGTGGGGTCGCGGACATGCCGTCAGGCTACCCAACCGGCGCCGCGGACCACGAGGCGATTTGCCCGGGCTTCTCAGCTGAACTTAGGTTTACCTGAGTTGTCTGCGGAGAGGGCCCATGACCGACACCAGCGCACCGCCCGGCGCACCGCCCGGCTCGCCGTACCGCGCGCCTCGGCGCCGAGCACTGTGGCTCGCCGCCGCCCTCGCCGTCCTGGCCGCCGCGGTGCTGCTGAGCCTGGCGGTCGGCAGCCGGACCATCCCGTTCGGCGACACGCTCGACGCCCTGCTGCACGGCGGCGACACCGCCAACGCCGTGGTGATCCGCGAGCTGCGGGTGCCGCGCACCGTCGTCGGCCTGGCCGTCGGCGCGGCGCTCGGCCTGGCCGGGGCCGTCATGCAGGGCCTGACCCGCAACCCGATCGCCGACCCCGGCATCCTCGGCGTCTCCCAGGGCGCGGCGGCCGGCGTGGTGGTCGCCATCTCCGGCTTCGGCGTCTCCACCCTCACCGGGTACGTCTGGTTCGGCTTCGTCGGCGCCGTGATCGCCACCGCGCTGGTGTACGGGCTCGCCGGGCGCGGCCGGGGCGGGGCCACGCCGATCAAGCTGGCGCTGGCCGGCTCGGCGACGTCCGCCTTCATCGCCTCGCTCAACACCCTGGTGCTGACCACCGACGCCGCCACCATGGACCAGTTCCGCTTCTGGCACGTCGGCTCGCTCTCCGGGCGGACCTCGGACGTGGCCTGGCAGCTGCTGCCGTTCCTGGCCGTCGGCACGGTGCTGGTGGTCGCGGTCGCGCGCGGACTGGACGCGCTGGCGCTCGGCGACGACACCGCGAAGGGGCTGGGCGCCAGGACCGGCCTGGTCCGGGCGGTCGGCGCGCTCGGCGCGACCGTCCTGACCGGTTCCGCGGTCGCGGCGGCCGGTCCGATCGCCTTCGTCGGCCTCGCCGTCCCGCACGCGGCCCGCGCGGTGGCCGGCGCCGACCACCGCTGGATCCTCGCCTTCTCCGCCGTCCTCGGCCCGGCGCTGCTGCTGCTCGCCGACACCCTCGGCCGGGTCCTGTTCCCGCCGTCCGAGGTCCCGGCGGGCGTGATGACGGCCCTGGTCGGGGTCCCGGTGCTGGTGGCCCTGGTCCGCCGCCGGAAGGTGGTGGCGGCATGAGTTCCGTCCCCGGCACGGCTCCCGGCCCCGGCGCGCCTCCCGGCCGCCGCAACGGTTCCGTCCCCCTGCGCGGGTACTCCGTCGTCCGGGCCGGACGGGCGTCGTTCCTGCTGCACCGGCGCTCGGTGGCCGTCGCCGTCGGGCTGCTGGTGGCGCTGGCCGCGACCGTGGTGGCCGCGCTCTGCCTGGGCGAGTCCACCGTCCCGCCGGGCGAGGTGGTCAAGGTGGTGCTCGGACGGCCCAGCCCGCACGAGCTGGTGGTCGGCGAGTTCCGGCTGCCCCGGGTGGTGGTCGGGCTGCTGGTCGGGCTGGCGCTCGGGCTGGCCGGGGCGCTGATCCAGACCGTCGCCCGCAATCCGCTGGCCAGCCCCGACGTGGTGGGCGTGACCTGGGGCGCGACCGCGACCGTGGTCGGCCTGATGGCGTACGGCGTGGTCGGCTCGACCGGCCAGGCCCCGTACGCGGCGGTGGCCGGCGGGCTGGTGGCCGGGCTGCTGGTGTACGCGCTGGCCTGGCGGCGCGGCCTGCACGCGCAGCGCTTCGTGCTGATCGGCATCGGCATCAGCGTCGCGCTGTCCTCCCTCACCTCCGTCTTCCTGACCAAGGGCGACGGCTTCCAGGCCCAGGCCGCCAAGGTCTGGATGACCGGCAGCCTGAACGGCGCCGGCTACGACCAGGCCGGATGGCTCGCCCGGGTGCTGCTCGCCGCCCTGCCGGTCGCGCTGTGGGCCGCCCGCGCCCAGCGGTCGATCTCCTTCGACGACGCCACCGCCGTCGGCCTCGGCCTGCGCCTGGACCGGATCCGCCTCGGCATGGCGCTGCTGGGCATCGTGCTGGCCTCGTGCGCGGCCGGGGCCGCCGGGCCGGTGGACTTCGTCGCGCTGATGGCCCCGCAGATCGCGCTGCGGCTGGCCCGCTCGGCGCAGATCCCGCTGTTCTGCTCGGCGCTGACCGGCGCGCTGGTGGTGGTCCTCGCCGACCTGATCGCCCGGCGGCTGCTCGCTCCGACGGAGCTGCCGGTGGGCGTGGTGACCGGCATGGTCGGCGCCCCGTACCTGATGTGGCTGCTGATCCGATCCCGCCGTGGAGGTTCCTGATGTCCGCTCACCGCCTGGAGGCCCGGGGCCTCACCCTGGCCTACGAGGCGCGCACGGTCGTCGACGGCCTGGACGTGGCCGTTCCGGACGGGCGGGTGACGGTGATCGTCGGCCCGAACGCGTGCGGCAAGTCGACCCTGCTGCGGGCCCTCGGCCGGCTGCTGAAGCCGGTCCGGGGCGCGGTGCTGCTGGACGGCGAGGAGCTGGCGCGGATCCCGACCAAGCGGATCGCCCAGCGGCTCGGCCTGCTGCCGCAGTCGCCGACCGCCCCCGAGGGCATCTCGGTGGCGGACCTGGTCGCGCGCGGCCGCCAGCCGCACCAGAGCTGGTGGCAGCAGTGGTCGCCGGAGGACGAGGCGGCGGTCGCCGAGGCGCTGGAGCGCACCTCCACCGCCGAACTGGCCGAGCGGAGCATGGACGAGCTGTCCGGCGGCCAGCGCCAGCGCGCCTGGATCGCGATGGCGCTCGCCCAGGGCACCGACATCCTGCTGCTGGACGAGCCGACCACCTACCTGGACATCGCGCACCAGGTGGAGGTGCTGGACCTGGTCCGCCGGCTGAACGTCGAGCGCGGCCGGACGGTCGTCGCGGTGCTGCACGACCTCAACCAGGCCGCCCGGTACGCCGACCACCTGGTGGCGATGCGGGACGGCCGGGTGGTGGCGCAGGGCCCGCCCGCGGACGTGGTGACGGCCGAGTTGGTGCGGGAGGTGTTCGGACTGGACTCGGTGGTGGTGCCGGACCCGGTGACCGGCACCCCGCTGGTCGTGCCGGGCGCCCCGTGGGTGGCGCTCACCCCGGACGGCACCCCCGCTTAACGGCACTTTATCTGCCATTTCGGACATAATCGACGGCGCCCCGCCCCGCCCGCGCCGCCAGAGGACCGCCGATGCCCCGGATCTCCCGCCGCACCCTCCTGACCGGCCTCGGCGCGGGCGCGCTCGCGGCGGCCGCCGGCTGCACCAGCCGGCACCCGGCCCCGGGGGCGGCGGACGGCCCCGCCACCGGCGCCTGGCCGTCCCCGGCCCCGGTGCCGCCGGTGACGGTGAACGCCGCCACCGGCCCGGTCGTGGTGCCGGGCGCGCCGATGCGGGTGGTCGTGCTGGACACCGACGTGCTCGACTCCGCGCTGACCCTCGGCATCACCCCGGTCGGCGCCGCGCTGCCGGGCCGCGACACCAGCTACCCCGAGTACTGGCCGGCCTCCCGGACGGCCGGGATCCGGCTGGTCGGCCCGGTCGGCGCACCCGACCTGCCGACCGTACGGGCCCTGCGGCCGGACCTGATCCTCTCCAACCAGACCCGCGACGGCGACCGCTACGAGCAGCTGCGGGAGATCGCCCCCACCGTGCTCACCCAGACCTCCGGGGCGCCGTGGAAGGCCGACTTCCAGCTGCACGCCCAGGCGCTGAGCCGGGAAGCGGCCGGGGCGGCCTTCGCCGGCGCGTACCAGAAGCACGCCGGACAGGTCGCGCAGGCGCTGGCGGCGGCGAAGCTGTCGGGGCGCAAGGTGAGCCTGGTGCGGTTCGTGGAGGGCGGCGGCATCCGGCTGTTCGGGCGGCAGAGCTTCCCCGGGACGGTGCTCTCCGACGCCCAGATCGGCCGGCCCGACGCGCAGAACGTCGACCAGTCGGACTTCGAGATCCCGCCGGACCAGCTCGCCCGGGCCGACGGCGACCTGCTGCTGTACGCCACGTACGGCGATCCGGAACTGTCGGGCGCCACCGCGGCACTCGCGAGCCCGGGGTGGCAGGCGCTGGGAGCCGTCAAGGGGCACCGGGCGTTCCCGGTGGACGACCAGCTGTGGTTCCAGGGGATCGGGTACACCGGGGCCAACTACGTGCTGGACGAGCTGCAGCGCTTCCTGGGGGCGTAGCCGGGGTCCGGCGCGACCCCGCGTAACGGGCCGGGGAGACGCCGACGGCCGCGGTGAAGTCCCGGGTGAGGTGCGCCTGGTCGGCGTAGCCCAGCTCGGCGGCGAGCGCGGCCAGGTCCAACCCGCCGTCCGTACCGGCGCGTTCGGCGGCCTCGTGGAGACGGGCACGGCGCAGCACCCACTTCGGGGAGGCGCCGACGTACTCGGCGAACAGCCGCTGGAGACGGCGGACGGTCAGGCCCAGCTCGGCGGCCAGCTCGTCCACCCGGCGAAGGTCCGGCGTGCGGGTGATCCGGTCCACCACGGCGGCGACCTCGGCGGCGACCGGGTCGGGCGCGGGCAGCCGGGGGCGGAGGAAGGCGTCGGCGAGCGCGGCCGGATCGCCGGGCGCCCCGAGGACCTCCGCGTTGAACCGGTCGGCCCCGGGCCCGAAGTACTCGGCGGCGGGCACGGAACGGTCGGCGAGCCCGCTCACCGGGTGCCCGGCGAGGGCGCGGAAGGCGCCGGGACGGAACCGCGCACCCAGCACGTGCCCGGCGCCCTCCAGCCGGCGGACGAAGAGCGAGCGGTCCACCCCGTACACCCGCGCCACCGGCGCCTCGAAGACCAGGTGGACGTTGGGGTGGGCGAGCACCTTCTGCTCGTACGGCGGCAGGCCGTGCAGGTCCCAGCGGACCAGCCAGTAGTACTCGACGAACACCGCCACAACCGGGTCGGGCGCGAGCCGGTCCACGGTGATCAGCTCGGCCGCCCGGGCGGGGTGGAGCACGCCCCGGCCGAGGTCGGGGGCGTCCGGGGAGGCCCGGGGGTCCGGTGCGGCCGGGGAGTCCGGGGAGGCCGGGGAGTCCATGCCCATGCCGCCAGGCTAGTCGTCGCGTTTCTTCAAGACCCGCCGGTACGGCCCGGCCCAGAATCGGGGCCATGAACGCCCACCCGATGCACCCGTTCCTCACCCGCGCCGCCTCCGCCGCGGCCGGTGTCGCCGCCGCCGTCCCGGCCGACCAGCCGCTGGACGCGCCGACGCCCTGCCCGGAGTTCGACACCCGCGCGCTGATCAACCACTGGGTGCTCTACACCTCGCACGGCCTGGAGCACCGGGCCCGGCGGATCGAGCTGCCCGAGGAGCTGAACGCGCGGGACTTCGCCGCCGACGCCGACTGGCGCTCCGCCTACGCCGCCCAGTTGGAGCGCGCGGTCGCGGCCTGGGCGGACCCGGCCGCCTGGGAGGGGGACGTCGACCTCGGCGGCACCCCGATGCCGGCCGTCGGCATCGCCCGGATGCTGATCCTGGAGCTGCTGCTGCACGGCTGGGACGTGGCCCGGGCGACCGGCGGGCGGATCGAGGTCGACGAGGAACTCGCCCTGCTGACCGGGGAGATCGTGGCGGAGAACGCCGAGCTGTACCGGCAGTACGCGGGCTTCGCCGAGGCGGTGGCCCTGCCGGAGGACGCCCCCGCGTGGGACCGCGCGCTGGCCGCCTCGGGCCGCGACCCGCACGGGAAGGCCTGAGCCGAGGACACCGGGCCCGGCCGGGTCGCACGGGCGGTACGGGATCAGCCCTGACGCAGCGCCGCCCTCAGCCGGGCCATCAACAGCCGTACGGCCGGGGAGGGTTGGTCGCGGCGGGCGACCAGCCCGAGCCGGGCCCGGATGGCGGCGTCGGCCAGCGGGACGGCCCGCAGTCCGTCGCCCGCGGCGGAGGAGGGGCTGAGGACGGCCACGCCCGCGCCGCGCTCGGCGAGCCGGAGCAGGGCGACCGGGGAGCTGGCCTCGATGTCCACCCGCGGGTCGAGGCCGAGCCGGCGGCAGGAGCCCCGGTAGGCGGCACGGATGCCGGTGCCCGGGGAGAGGCAGAGGATCTTCTCGCCCCGCAGGTCCGCGAGCCGCAGCCGCGCCCGGTCCAGGGCGTGCCCGACCGGGACGACGGCGGCGATCGGCTCGTCGATGGCGACGGTGGCCTCCAGGCCCGGGAAGACCTCGCCCGCGTAGCCGATCAGGGCCAGGTCGAGCGAGCCGGCCAGGACCTGCGCCTGGAGGTCCTCGGAGTGCCCCTCGTGCAGGCTGAGTTCGATGCCGGGGTGACTGCGGCCGAGGTCGGCGACGGCGTCCAGGAAGGGCGGGATCGAACAGCCCGTGATCATGCCCAGCCGGACCCGGCCGCGGACGGCGTCCGCGAACTCGGCGGCGGTGTGCTGGATGGCGTCGAGGGTGGCCAGGGCGTTCTTCGCCAGCGGGAGGACCGCTTCGCCGGCCGGGGTGAGGCGCACCTGCCGGCCCGCCCGGTCGAGCAGCAGCTGGCCCAGTTCGCGCTCCAGCTTGGCCACTTGGGTGCTGATGCCGGACTGACTCACGTGCAGCCGGGCCGCGGCGGCGGTGAAGGTCCCCTCGTCGACCACGGCGGCGAAGTAGCGCAGCTGGTGCATCTCCATGACCGGTGACGATATTCGACCGGCGCTCCATCCGCTCGGCCGATCGGTCCGCCGCGGCCGAGCGACCCGACGGCCGAGCGACCCGACGGGACGACCCGCGGGGACGGAGCGCGGCCGCGCGGGGCGGTCACGGCCCGGCCGACGTCACCGGCGGCGGTCCTTGCCCTGGATCTCCTTGCCCTGGACCGCCCTGCTCTGGATCTCCTTGCCCGGCGTCCGTGCCGTCCCGCCGTCGGGCAGGTCGGCCTCGATGCGCTCCTTGCGCACCCGGCCGGTGACGGTCTGCTCCTCGACGCGTTCCTCGGTCACCAGCCGCACGCGCTCGACCGGGACGGCCTCGGTGCGCACGACCGGCCGCTCCGCGTGCAGGGTGACCTCGTACTCGGCCTCCGAGATGAGCTCGCCGGACATCGCGGCACCCCGGTCGGCCTCGGCGATGGGTTCGTGCTCGACGTGGACCTCCTCGTGCCGCACCGGCACGGTCTGCCGCTCCTCCTCGGTGACGACGTACTTGCGCAGCTTCGCGTGGCCGGCTTCGTACCGCTCGACGCCGACGCGCATCCGCTCCTCGGAACGGGTCATCGCGCCGTCCTCGCCCGGGTGGACACCGGTCCCCCCGGCGGCGGAGGCGGCGCCCGGAGCCGCGGCGGCACGCGTGGTGGCGGTCGGGGTCGCGCCGGCGGTCGGGGTCGCGCCGGCCCGGACGGCCGCGGCGGCGGCACCGGTCATGCCCGCGGGACCGGCCGTGCCGACCGCACCGGTGTGTCCGGTCGTGCCGGTGTGCCCGCTCGCGGCGGCGGTTCCGGCAGCGGCGGCCGCGGCGGTGGTGCCGATGCCCGCGGCGGGCCGGTCGGCCGCCTTCCGGGCCCCGTCCCCGATGCCGTAGTACTGGTGGAGCCGATGTTCCTCGCGCTCGGAGAGGTGTCCGCCACGGTCCACGTCCACCAGCGGCGCGTTGTTGACCTTCTCCTTGGGGTACGGCACCTCCAGGTGTTCGCCGACGACCCGGGCGTCGCGGATCGGCACGAACAACTCGCCCGCCCCGAACCATCCGGTCTTGACGCTGACCCACTCCGGCTTGCCGGTGACGTCGTCGAGGAACACGTGGTCCGCCTTGCCGATCCGGCTGCCCCGTACGTCGTGGACGGGCCGGTGCAGCATGGAGCGGGCCTGCTGTTCGGTGATCACGATTCACGCCTCCTTCGCATTCCAGCGATGAGCGCCTTACCGGCCCTCACGGTCCGAAACGACTTCAGCTGGCCCTCACTCAGCGTGACGGTCGTGGCCCGCCGATCACGCAGCACACCCTTCTTTCATCATCAGTAGAGATAGATGCCATCTGATTCATCTGTTGGACCGATGGTCGTGGTGGCCGGGAGGATGGAGGCATGACGACGACGAAGACCGCGCGTGAGCTTGCCGAGACCTACTTCACCGCCTGGGAGGCGGGCGACTTCGAGACCGTCCGGGGGCTGCTGGCCGAGGACGTCGACTTCGTCGGCGCGCTGGGGACGGCCTCCGGGGTGGAGGAGGCGCTGGCCGGGCTGAAGGGGCTCGGGCAGGTGCTGGAGAAGATCGACGTGAAGGTCCGGGTGGCCGAGGGCGACGAGGTGATCACCTGGTTCGAGCTGTGCACGAGCGTCGCCCCGCCGGCGCCCACGGCGAACTGGATGCACGTCGAGGACGGGAGGATCACCCGGATCCGGGTCACCTTCGACCCGCGCGGCCTGCTGGCCGGCTTCGAGCGGAAGGCCTGAGGCCGACGGGCCTGAGGGCGACGGGCCCTACCCGGCCTCGTGCTGCGCGTACCTGGTCGTGAAGCCCAGGACCGCCACGTACCGGCCCTCGGCCGCCTTCGTGACCTCGCTCGGCCGCACGGGCTGCCAGGTCAGGTACGCGGACCGCTGCCCCTCGTCGTTCCGGTAGCGCCGGCTCCCGTACTTCTCGTACCAGTAGTCCTCACCGGAGGTCAGGAGTTCGGGGCCGGGCGGCCGGGTGACGTTCACGGCCAGTTCCGTCCGCACCGCCTCGCCCGTCGCCAGCGCGAACTCCACGGACGGGGCGATCGGCCTGGCCGCCGCCTCCGCCGCCTCCTCCGGGGTCGGGTCGGCGGGCGGCTGGTGGTCGTACTCGTCGGCCGCGACCAGGCTGTTCCACCTCTGTGAGCTGCGCCAGCCCTGGCCGTCCAGGTACCGGTCCAGATCGGCCAGCCGGGAGCGGACGTCACCCCCGTCGAAGGCCAGGTAGACGTTGACGGTCCGCTCGCAGGACACCGGCAGCCACGTACCCCGGCTGAACAGATCACCGCGGTAGTCGGTGCGGCACACGTCGACCGTCGACCTCCCCAACCCCTGCGCCCACGGCAGCAGTTCGGGCAGGTGGTCGATCCGGTCGGCCATCCGCTCCTCGGCCGCCCGGCGGGCCTCCCCGGTCACCGGGGCCTGTGCGATCCCCGGGACGTCCGGAGGGGCCGGGATGGCCGTGGCGCGGTAGAGCCGCCACCCCGCCCAGCCGCCGAACACGACCGCCGTCCCCAGGACCGCGATCATCACCCACCGCAGCCAGAACCGAACCACATCCACCTCCGGCCTCCGCCCACCCCGCTCGGGCATCGTACGGGCGCGAACGCGCGACCGTACGGTCGGTGCCGCAGGACGGCCGGTCCGCACGGGACGCCGGCCGGTCCGATCTCCCCTGCGGGGCAGCGGCGTTCACGCCCTCCCGCGCCTCCCGCCGCGGCGGAGGTGACCGCCGGCCGCCGCGGCGGAGGTGACGGTCACCCGTCGGAGCGGAGCGGCTCGCCGGCCCGGTGCAGGTGGGCGAAGATCTCCCGGTAGGAACGGAACAGGCCGGTCTCGCAGTACGGGACGCCCTTCTCGGCGCAGAACTCCCGGGTGATCCGGGCGGCCCGCCCCAGCGCCGGGGTCGGCATGCTGGGGAACAGGTGGTGCTCCACCTGGTAGTTGAGGCCGCCCATCAGCGAGTCGATGAGCACCCCGCCGCGGACGTTGCGCGAGGTGAGCACCTGGCGGCGCAGGAAGTCGAGCTTCATCCCGGGCGTCACCATCAGCATGCCCTTGTGGTTCGGGGCGAAGACGCACCCCAGGTAGACCCCGAGCAGCGCCTGGTGGACGGCCAGGAAGGCGACCGCCTTGCCGGCCGGGAGCGCGGCGAACACCAGGCCGAGGTAGCCGGCGAAGTGGACCACCAGCAGCACGCCCTCCAGCACCGGGCGCTTCATGACGGGGCTGCGCAGCGCGCGGAAGCTGTTGAAGCTGAGGTTGAGGCCCTCCAGCAGGAGCAGCGGGACGAACAGGTACGCCTGCCGGCGGCCGATGAACCGGGCGAGGCCGCTCGCCTGCCGGGCCTGCCGCTTGGACCACACCAGGAGTTCGGGTGCGACGTCCGGATCCCGCTCCTCGTGGTTCGGGTTGGCGTGGTGGCGGGTGTGCTTGTTCATCCACCAGCCGTAGCTCATGCCCATCAGCAGGTTGGCGGCGATCCGGCCGCCGATCTCGCTCGGCAGCCGCCGGTCGAAGACCTGGCGGTGCGCCAGGTCGTGGGAGAGCAGGCCGATCTGGGCGAAGACGACGGACATCGCCGCCGCCAGGCCGAGCTGCCACCAGGTGTCGCCCAGCGCGAACAGGGCGTACCAGCCGCCGAGGAAGGCGGCGAGCACCAGGCCCACGCGGACGGCGTAGTAGCCGGGGCGCCGGTCGAGCAGGCCCTCGGCGGCTATCCGGCGGGTCAACTGGGCGAAGTCGCTGCCGCCGCTCCCCGGCCGGGGGGAGGGGGCTTCGGGCGCTTCGGTCGTCATCACGGGCTGCGCGGGCATGCCCCGAGTCTGGCGGTGGCCGGCCCGCCCGCAGAACGGGGAAAGCACCCGTCCCGTACGGGTGTTAACCCCCGTGCCGCGAGGGGTGCCGGCCCGCCGCCGGGATCGGCGGGGAGGCGATTCGGCGGGGAGCCGATTCGGCGGGGCGGGGATCGGCGGGCGGACCCTCAGCCGGCTGCCGGCCGCCCGAACAGCTCGTCCAGGTGGTACGCGAGGACCGCGAGCGCCTGCTCACCGGTGCGCTGGCCGCCCAGGACGCTGGAGCCGAGTCCGTTGACCATCGCCAGCAGCCCGGCCGCGACCGTGTCGACGTCCCGCTCCGGCCCGATCTCCCCGGCCCGCTGCGCGGCGCGCAGCTGCTTGGCGAGGAAGCCCTCCAGCACGGCCGGCGGCTGCACGGCCTGCTTCTCCAGCACCTCGGGGTCGCCGAGGACCAGCGTGTAGTACGCCGCGTACGTCCTGGTGATCCGGCGGCTCTCGGCGTCCGTCGGCAGGATGCAGGACAGGACCGCCGTCACCACCTCCCGGGGGGCGCGCGCCGGGCCGATCCACTGCTCCATCCGGGCCTGGAGCTGGGTGCCGAGCCTGGCCAGGGCATCCAGGAGCAGGCCCTCCTTGGTCGTGAAGTAGTACTGCACGAGTCGCAGGGAGACGCCGGCCTCCGTCGCGACCGCCCGCATGCTGGCGGCCTGCAGGCCCTGGGTGTCGGCGATGCGCAGCAGGGCCTCGGCGATCTGCCGGCGGCGTTCCTCGTGGTCGACCTTCGCGGTCATGTTCCGGCCTCCGTACGTCCGACCCGCTCTCCTGGTACACCCGTATCATGCATGTGATACACATGTACCATGCGAATCAGCGAGTTCAGGAACGGCAAGGCCGAAGCCCGCTTCCGCACCGCCTACGAGCGCGCGCTGACCGAACTGCGGCCCCGGCCGTGGACGCCGCTCGACGTCCCCACCGGCTACGGCACCACCCGCGTCTACCGCACCGGCCCCGCCGAAGGACGGCCGATCGTGCTGCTGCCCGGCTCCGGCGGCAACGCGCTGATGTGGCACGGCTACCTCGACACCCTCGCCGCACAGCACCCCGTGATCGCCGTGGACACCGTCGGCGAACCGGGCGCCAGCGTGCAGAGCGCCCCCATCGCGGACGGCCGCGACGCCGCCGCCTGGCTGGAGGACCTGCTCACCGCCCTCGACGTGCCCACCGCCCACCTGGTCGGCTGCTCCTACGGCGGCTGGATCGCCCTCAACCACCAGATCCACCACCCCGGCCGGACCGCCGGCCTCACCCTGGTCGACACGGCGGGCCTGGCCGACCTGGACCGCCGCTTCTACACCTGGATGATCCTCGGCGGCCTCGCCGCCATGGCGCCGCGACCGCTGCGCCCCAGGCTGGCCCGAATGGTCGGCAACAGCGCCGTCCTGGAGACCGAACTGATGGCCCTGGTCCGCGCCTCGATGGGCTTCCGCCGCCGGCTGCCCCCGGCCGCCACCCTCACCGACGAGGAACTCGGCCGACTCACCGCCCCCGCCCTCTTCCTCCTCGGCGAACGCAGCGCCCTGCACGACTCCCGGGCCGTCGCCGACCGCCTGCACCGGCTGGTGCCCGCCGCCCGGGTCGAGATCGTCCCCGGCGCGGGACACTCGCTGCCCACCGACGACCCGGCGACGGTCACCGCCGGGATCCTCGGCATGGCCGCGCGGCAGGCCGGCTGACCGGGGCGGCCGCCGGGGCGCGGCCCCGGAGCCGCTACGGCCGCTCCACCGGCCCACCGAGCGCGGCGCGGACCAGACGGATGACGGCCGGGGTGGCCGCGGTCGGACCACCACCACGACCGCCGCCGTCCGGCGTGCCCGCCGCCTCCGTCCCCATCTCCGTCCCCGTCGCCGTCGCCGTCGCCGCCTCCGCCTCCGCCTCCGCCTCCAACGCGTCGTAGGTCTCGAAGGCGGTGAGGACGAAGAGCAGGCTCGCCGCGTCCGGCGGGGCCGCGGGCAGCCGGCCGGCCAGGACGGCGGCACCCTCGCGGCGGCGGGCGTCGCGGTCGGCGATGACCCGGCCCACCTCCTCGTCGAGCGCGGCGAGGGCCCGCAGCCGCCGGGTGCAGACCCGGTCGACCGCCCAGAAGCCGCCCATCACCTCGACGAAGCGGTCCACCGCCGCCCAGGGGTCGGCCAGGGTGAAGGCCTCGGCGAGCCCGGCCATGCCGCCCTGCGCGGCGAGGGCGTCGCAGACCGCCTCCAGCAGGCCCGCCTTGGAGCCGAACTGGTAGTAGACGGTCGCCCGGGCGACGTCCGCGCGGCGGGCGACGGCGTCCAGCGAGACCCCGCCGGTCTCGGCCAGGTGCGCGCGGGCGGCCGCGACGATCCGGGCGCGGGTCTCGTCGACCTCCGCCTGCCGCTGTCCCATCCGGTAGGACCGGGGGCTCATCCCGCTCGCCTCCACTCGTTCCGCTCGTCCGCGTGAACTGGCAGTATCGCCGATCGGTTCACCCGGGCGGGGCCGCCCCGGCGCCCGCCGGGACGGCCCGGCCGCTCAGAGCATGACCCGCCCGCCGCTGACGTCCAGGGTCTGCCCGGTGATCCAGGAGGACGCGTCCGAGCCCAGGAAGAGCACGGCCGAGGCGATGTCCACCGGCTCGCCGAGGCGGCCCAGCGGGTGCGCGGCGGCGACCGCGGCCTGCACCTCGGGCGGCATCTGCGCCGCCGTCCGCTCGGTACGGACGGCACCCGGCGCGACGGCGTTGACCCGCACGCCCTCACCGGCGACCTCCAGGGCGAGGTGCCGGGTGAACATCAGCACGCCCGCCTTGGCCGTGGCGTAGGCGGCGGAGGCGCCGCTGGGCAGCCGGCCCGCCGTGGAGGCCATGGTGACGATCGAACCGCTGCCGCGGGCCAGCAGGCCGGGCAGGAAGGCCTGGACGGTGAGGAAGGTGGCGGTGAGGTTGCCGTCCAGCACGGCCCGCCAGTGCTCCTCGGTCTCGCGGACGGTCGGCACCGGGTAGCCGTCGCCGCCGGCGAAGGCGGCCAGGACGTCGACCGGGCCGAGGTCCTGCTCGATCCGGGCGGCGGCGGAGCCGAGCGCCGTCGCGTCCGTGCAGTCGGCGACCAGCCCGAGCGCCCGGGCGCCCTCCGCCCGCAGCTCCCCGGCCACCTCCTTCAGCGCTGCCTCGTCGCGGCCGAGGACGGCGACGGCCGCACCCTGCCGGGCGAAGGCGCGGGCGGTCTCCGCACCGATGCCGCGGCTGCCGCCGGCGATCACGACCACCCGGTCGGCCAGATCGGGGTACCGAGCCTGCAGAACTCCCATGTCCCATCGCTCCTTTGGACTTGCACTCGCGGTGTGCTGTGGTTCACTTGATTTCATTCATACAGTCCGTCTGAATGAATGACAAGCACCGACCCCGGACCGTCCGAGTCCCGGAATCCTGAGGAGGAACCGATGAGGATCGCAGTCGTGGGCGCCACCGGACGCACCGGCCGCCTGGTGGTCGACCTCGCACTGGCGGCCGGACACACCGTCACCGCCGTCGCCCGCGACCCCGCCCGGCTACCGGCGCACACGCACGGCAGCGCGCTCACCGCGCGGGCCGACGTCGGCGAACCCGGCTCCCTGCACGGCCCGTTGAACGGCCAGGACGCCGTCGTCGCCACCCTCGGCAGCACCGGCCGCGGGGCCACCACCGTCTTCTCCGACGGCGCCCGGGAGCTGACCGCGGCGGTCCGGGACGGCGGCGTCCGGCACCTGGTGACGATGAGCTCGGCGGGCCTGGACACCAGCCGGCTCCCGTTCGCCCAGCGGGTGGTGAGCAGGCTGGTGGTCGACCGGCTGTACCGGGAGATCCATCACGACCTCGCCCGGATGGAGGCGGTGCTCGCCGGCTCCGACACCGCCTGGACGGTCGTCCGGGTGCCGATGCTCAAGGACGGACCGCCGTCCGTGGGCCCGCAGATCTCCTACGACCGGCCGCTTCCCCGCGCCGGCACCGCCACCCGCGCCACCGTCGCGCACTGGATCGTCGGCCACCTCGGCGACCCGGCGACCTTCCACCGCCTCGTCCACCTCGCCGACGACTGACGCCCGGCCCGCCGCGGCGGCCGCGTCACCCGGGCCGTGAGCGCACGGGCCATGAGCGCACGAGCCGTGAGTTCACGAACCATGGAGCCGCCGAGCCGCGAACGGCCGTCACCCGGCGGCCGCCCCCGCCCGCCCCCGGCTCAGCCCTGCTGCTGCGGCGGGCGGCGGCGCACGGCGAGCAGCAGCAGGACCACCGCCGACAGCACCGCGGCCAGCCGCAGCACGTTCGGGGCCGACGACCAGCTGATCTGGCCCAGCGGCGAGCCCGACTGGAGGCCGCCGCCCTGCCCCCCGGCCTGTTTGGCCTGCCGCATGGAGTAGAGGGTGGTCGCGCTCATCGTGACCAGCGGAATGCCGAGGATCACGAACTTGCGCATCAGGTCGGAGATCTGGCGGGACAGGTAGCCGAGGCCCCAGCCGGCCAGCATGGCCGGGAAGAAGCCGGAGACCGCGCCGCCGACCAGCAGGCCGCAGGAGAGCAGGATCAGCGGGGAGGGCTTGCGGGCGGGCGCGTCCTTCTGCGCCTCCTGGCCATGGCCCTTCGCCTTCGCCTTCCCCTTCGCTTTGCCCGCGGCCTTCCCGGCAGGGGCGGCGGCCGCCGCCGGGGCCTGCTCGATCCGGCCCCTGCGCCGCTTCTTCTTCAGGTCGGCGGCGGGCACCGCCGGTTCCGGCGCGGGCTCGGCCTCCTCCCCGGTGCGCTGCTCGGGGATGGGCTTCGGCGCGGGCCGCGGCCCGTCCGAGAAGTCGAAGAGGGTCATCGTCCACGGGCCGGTGCTCGACACCGTGGGCGGCGGGATCGCGTGCGCCCGCGCCTCGGCGGTGGCCAGGTCCGGCGGGTCCAGCGGTACGGACGGGATGCCGGCCGCGCTCGGCGCCGGCGGGTCGTACACGCTGTCGGGGTCGAAGTCCGGCACGGGCCCCGGGGCGGGGACGGGAGCGGAGGAGGAGGCGGGAGCGGAGGAGGAGGCGGACGGAGCCTCCGCGGCGCCGCCGGAACCGGAGCCCGCGTCGGCCTCCGGGCCGCCGCCCGAACGCTCGCTCCACGGCCCGCTCTTGCGCCACCACTCGCCGTCCGTCATCACCGACCACCCCGCCTCGCCCGTACCGGCCGCCCACCGAACCGCCCTCGGCGTGACGCTACCCACCCCGCCCCCGCCCGCGCGAGTCCGTCCGCGGGTCCTGCGGTGCGCCGCGGGTGCGGCGGGCCGAGGGACACCCCGTCGTCCCCGCGCCCGACTAACCTAGGTCGAATGACCACACAGCAGGGCCCTCAACGCCGGAGCAGGTCCGCCTCCGGCCCGCGCACCCTCGCCGAGGAACTGCGCGCCCGTCCGGACGACGCGCTCGCCGCCCTGCTCCGCTCCCGCCCCGACCTGCTGAACCCCGTCCCCGGCGACCTCACCCAGCTGTCTGCCCGGCTCTCCTCGCGCGCCTCCGCGCTGCGCGCCCTGGAGCGGCTCGACCGCTTCACCCTCCAGGTCGCCGAGGCGCTGGCCACCGCCCCGGACGGCACCTCGCTGAGCACCGTCCGCACGCTGCTGACCGGCCCGGCGAAGGTCAAGCCGCACCCCGGCGCGACCCCGCTCACCCCCGCCGACCGGTCCGCCGTCGCCACCGCCCTGCCGCGCGCGATCGCCACCCTGCGCGACCGGGCGCTGCTCTGGGGCCCGGACAACGGGCTGCGGCTGGTCCTCGCCGTCCGCGAGGCGCTCGCCCCGACCACCGGCAACCCGGGCCGCACCGGCCTCGGCCCCACCCTCGCCGACGCCACCATCGGCATGTCCCCGGCCCGGCTGCAGCAGCTGCTCGCCTCCGCCGGGCAGCCCGCCACCCCGGACCCGGTCAGCGCCGTCGCCGCGCTCACCGCACTGCTCACCGACCGCACCCGCTGCGCGGCACTGCTCGACACCGCGCCCGAGGCCGCGCGGCGGCTGCTGGAACGGCTGGTCTGGGGCCCGCCCACCGGCACCGTCCCGGACGCCGCCCGCCCGGTCACCGCCGAGGACGCCCAGAGCCCGGTCGAGTGGCTGCTCGCCCGCGGTCTGCTGCTGCCCAACAGTCCCGGCAGCGTCGTGCTGCCCCGCGAACTCGCCCTGCACCTGCGCGGCGGCCGCACCCACCGCACCGTCGAGCCGGTCCAGCCCGAGCCCGCGCCCGCCGCCGCCCCGCGCGACCCCCGGGCCGTGGACGGCGCCGCGGCCGGCCAGGCGCACACCGCGGTCAAGACCGTCGAGGAACTGCTGGACGGCTGGGGCCTCACCCCGCCGCTGACCCTGCGCGCCGGCGGCCTCGGCGTGCGCGACCTCAAGCGCACCGCCCAGGCCCTGGAGAGCACCGAGCGGCAGACCGCCTTCTGGCTCGAACTCGCCTACACCGCGGGGCTGCTGGCCCCCGACGGCGAGGTGGACGAACGCTGGGCCCCCACCCCGGGGTACGACACCTGGCTGCACCTGGACACCGCCGAGCGCTGGTCCGTGCTGGCCTCCGCCTGGCTCGCCGCCACCCGCGTCCCCGCCCTCACCGGCACCGCGGACGGCCGGGGCAAGCCGCGCGCCGCCCTCGGCCCCGAACTCGACCGCACCCTCGCCCCCTCCGTCCGCCGCGCCGCCCTCGCCCTGCTCGCGGAACTCCCGCCGGGCACCCCGGCCACCGCCGAGGAACTGCTGCCCACCCTGCGCTGGCAGCGCCCGCTGCGCGGCGGCCCCACCGGCCCGGACGGCCGCGAACTGCGCGACGAGCTCACCGCCTGGACCCTCGACGAGGCCGAACTCCTCGGCATCACCGGCCGCGGCGCCCTGGCCGCCCCCGCCCGCGCCCTGCTCACCGCCGAGTCCGACCCGGCCGAGGTGCTCGCCCCGCTGCTCCCCCAGCCGCTGGACCACGTGATCCTCCAGCCGGACCTCACCGCGATCGCCCCCGGCCCGCTGCTCACCCCGCTCGCCCAGGCCCTCGCCCTGTGCGCCGACATCGAGTCCAAGGGCGGCGCCACCGTCTACCGCTTCACCCCGGCCTCGGTGCGCCGCGCCCTCGACGCCGGCCGCACCGCCACCGACCTGCGGTCCTTCCTGGAGCAGCACAGCCGCACGCCCGTCCCGCAGCCGCTCGCCTACCTGATCGACGACGTCGCCCGCCGGCACGGCGTCCTGCGGGTCGGCGCCGCCTCCTCCTACCTGCGCTGCGACGACCCGTCCCTGCTCGGCGAGGTGCTCGCCGACCGCCGCTCCGCCGACCTGCGGCTGCGGCTGCTCGCCCCCACCGTCCTCGCCTCCCAGGCCGCCCCGGACGTGCTGCTCGCGGCCCTGCGCACCATGGGCTACGCACCGGCCGCCGAATCCGCCGAGGGCGACGTGCTGATCACCCGCCCGGACAGCCACCGCACCCCGCCCCGGACGGCCCCCGTGCCCGTCCCCGACGGCCCGCCCGCGCCCGACGACACCCTGCTCGCGGCCGCCATCAAGGCCATCCGGGCCGGCGACCGCGCGGCCACCGCCACCCGCCGCGATCCCGCCTCCGACCCGCGCCGGCTCCCCCGCACCGCCGCCGCCGAGACGCTGGCCGCCCTGCAGACGGCCGTCCTGCTCGGCGAGCGCATGTGGATCGGCTACCTCAACGCCGAGGGCATCGCCAGCCAGCGCATCATCGACCCGGTCAAGGTCGAAGGCGGCTTCGTCACCGCCTTCGACCACCACGCCGACGAACTCCGCACCTTCGCCCTGCACCGCATCACCGGCGTCGCGGAACTCGACGAGTGAGTCCGGGGCCTCAGTGCCCCTGCTGCGCCTCCTTCATCTTGTCCTGGACGGCCTTGTCCGCCAGGCTGCCGATCTGCCCCTGCCCGACCGGCATCGAGCCCCCGGTGACGGTGTCCGCCAGCAGGAACCCGGGCGCCGCGAGCAGGCCGCCGGGCCCCTCGCCGATGCCCGCGAGGGCGTGGGCCGAACCGGCCGAGGAGGCGGTGGCCGCGAAGGCCGAGCCCATCAGGGCGAGGGCGGTGAGAACACGCTTCGACTTCTTCATGGCCAGCTCAACGAGCGAGTACGCGCCGTGGTCACTCGAAGTAATTGACGGGCCGGTCCCATCGGCGTAGTCCGGAAGCAGGGGATTCCGACAAGGAGGCACCCACCATGCTCGGCGAATTGATCGGTGAGATCCAGGCCGAGGAGACCGGCCGACGCGTCCTCTCCGCCGGAGACGGGCACCCGGTCGTCGAGGTGTCCATCAAGGGCACCGGCAGCTACTACGGCACCGCCGTCAGCACCATCGCCACCTACGAATCCGAACTGCGCTCCGACGGCTCCCTGTTCGGCGAGGGCCAGGGCGTCGACATGACCGCCGACGGCCAGGGCGTCGGCTGGCACGGCAGCGGCATCGGCCACTTCACCGACGGCGGAGGCACCAGCTTCCGCGGCGCGATCTTCTTCTCCACCGCCTCGCCAGCCCTGGAGCGCCTCAACGGCGTCGTCGGCGTCTTCGAGTTCGAGACGGACGCCGGAGGCAAGATCACCGGCAAGTTCTACGAGTGGAAGTAGCCGCCCGGAACCGGGCCCGCCCACGCTCCCGGCGGAATGCGCGACACTGGAGGGTCTGCGTCAATCCACCCTGTCAGCCAGTGGAGGGCTTCCCCGCGTGAACGACGGACCGCTCATCGTCCAGAGCGACAAAACTCTTCTCCTGGAGATCGATCACCCCAAGGCCGGCGACTGCCGTCGCGCCATCGCGCCGTTCGCCGAGCTGGAGCGGGCGCCCGAGCACGTGCACACGTACCGGGTGACGCCGCTCGGCCTGTGGAACGCACGGGCGGCCGGGCACGACGCCGAGCAGGTGGTGGACGCCCTGGTGACGTACTCGCGCTACCCGGTGCCGCACGCGCTGCTGGTGGACGTGGCGGACACCATGGGCCGGTACGGCCGCCTCCAGCTGCTCAAGCACCCGACCCACGGGCTGGTGCTCACCACCACCGACCGGCCGGTGCTGGAGGAGGTGCTGCGCTCGAAGAAGATCGTCCCGCTGGTCGGCGCCCGGGTCGACCCCGACACCGTGGTGGTGCACCCCTCCGAGCGCGGGCAGATCAAGCAGGTGCTGCTCAAACTCGGCTGGCCCGCCGAGGACTTCGCCGGCTACGTGGACGGCGAAGCGCACCCGATCGACCTGGACGAGGACGGCTGGCAGCTGCGCCCGTACCAGGCGCAGGCCGTCGAGGGCTTCTGGCACGGCGGCTCGGGCGTGGTCGTGCTGCCCTGCGGCGCCGGCAAGACGCTGGTCGGCGCGGCCGCGATGGCGCACGCCAAGTCGACCACGCTGATCCTGGTCACCAACACCGTCTCGGCCCGCCAGTGGAAGCACGAGCTGGTCAAGCGCACCTCGCTCACCGAGGACGAGATCGGCGAGTACAGCGGGACGAAGAAGGAGATCCGCCCGGTCACCATCGCCACCTACCAGGTGATGACGACCAAGCGGAAGGGCGTCTACGCCCACCTGGAGCTGTTCGACGCCCGCAACTGGGGCCTGGTCGTCTACGACGAGGTGCACCTGCTGCCCGCGCCGGTGTTCAAGTTCACCGCCGACCTCCAGGCCCGCCGCCGGCTCGGCCTGACCGCCACGCTGGTGCGCGAGGACGGCCGCGAGGGCGACGTGTTCAGCCTGATCGGCCCCAAGCGCTTCGACGCGCCGTGGAAGGAGATCGAGGCCCAGGGCTACATCGCGCCCGCCAACTGCTGCGAGGTGCGGGTCACCCTGACCGACTCCGAGCGGCTCGCCTACGCGACCGCCGAGCCGGAGGAGCGCTACCGCTTCTGCGCCACCACGGCCACCAAGCGGCGGGTGGTGGAGGCGCTGGTCAGGAAGCACGAGAAGGACCAGACGCTGATCATCGGCCAGTACATCGACCAGCTGGACGAGCTCGGCGAGGCCCTGGACGCCCCGGTTATCAAGGGCGAGACCAGCAACGCCCAGCGCGAGAAGCTCTTCGACGCCTTCCGGAACAAGGAGATCGGCGTCCTGGTGGTCTCCAAGGTCGCGAACTTCTCGATCGACCTGCCCGAGGCCACCGTGGCCATCCAGGTCTCCGGGACCTTCGGCTCCCGCCAGGAGGAGGCCCAGCGCCTCGGCCGGGTGCTGCGCCCGAAGGCGGACGGCCACGCGGCGCACTTCTACTCGGTGGTCGCCCGCGACACCGTGGACCAGGACTTCGCCGCCCACCGGCAGCGCTTCCTGGCCGAGCAGGGCTACGCGTACCGGATCATCGACGCGGACGACGTGCTGTAGGACGGCTGTCCGGCACCGGTTCCGTACCGGACACCGTCGCGTTCAGTACCGGACACCGTCGCGCCCGAGGAAGATCACGCGCGCGGCGGTGTCCAGGGCGATGCCGACGTTGCGCACGACGGTGCTCAGCGGATTGCGGTGACGCCCGGAGACGGCGGTGGCGCCGGCCGGGCCGGATCGGGGGATGCGGTTCGTGGTGCTCATGTCTTCAACGGTAGGCACCCGGACGGCCGACGGCATCACTCCAAAGGCCGTATCCGCAGGTGCACGGGTCGTCCTGCCGGTGTACGGCGGCCCCCGACGCCCCGCAGGGAGGAACCCCGAGACACCGTGGGGAGGAACCCCCAGACGCCGCAGGGGCCCGCCCCGGGAGCCGCCGGGCTGGAACCGCCGGGCGGACGGGTCTAGGATCGTCCGTCTGCCCCCTCCCGAACCGTGGTACCTGCTGAAGTCCCGCAGGCAGCCGGGGGAGGTGCCGACCGCACGGCAACCGGTCGGCGTGCCCACCGTGAGCTCCTACGATCCGCTGCGCCCGCCACCGGGGCAGCCGGGAAGGTTCGCTGTGCCCGCCACCCCCATCACCGACCCCCTCCAGCGCGAACGCGACCACCTGGCCGCGTCCCGGGCCGCGCTGCGCGCCATGCGCGAGGACGTCGAGTCGCTCGACATCCGCGACGTGACCGGCACCTGGGTCACCGCCCTCGTGCTCCAGAACCAGATCGAGGCCAGGATCGCCGCACTGGCCGACCTCTCGCACACCCCGCTGTTCTTCGGCCGCCTCGACTACCTCCACGCGATCAGCGAGGAACTGAGCGAGGGCGGAGGCGGGGAGAACTTCTACATCGGCCGCCGGCACGTCCACGACGCCGACGGCGACCCGATGGTGATCGACTGGCGCGCGCCGGTCTCCCAGCCGTTCTACCGGGCCAGCCGCACCGCGCCGATGGACGTCGAGCGCCGTCGCCGCTTCGGCTACACCGGCGGCGAGCTCACCGCCTACGAGGACGAGCACCTCAGCGATCCGGCCGAGGACGACACCGCCTCCGCCCTGCTGGCCGCCGAGATCGAGAAGCCCCGCGTCGGCCCGATGCGCGACATCGTCGCCACCATCCAGCCGGAGCAGGACGAGATCGTCCGCTCCGACATCACGGGCACCATCTGCGTCCAGGGGGCGCCCGGCACCGGGAAGACCGCCGTCGGCCTGCACCGCGTCGCCTACCTGCTGTACGCGCACCGCGAGCGCCTCGCCCGCACCGGCACCCTGGTGATCGGGCCGAACAACGCCTTCCTGTCCTACATCGAGCAGGTGCTCCCGGCCCTCGGCGAGCTGGACGTCGCCCAGGCCACCGTGCAGCAGCTGGTCGGGCACGTCGAGGTGAGGGGCGAGGACGACCCGCGGGCGGCCCGGCTGAAGGGCGACGCCCGGATGGCCGAGGTGCTGCGCCGGGCGGTGCGCTCGGGCATCACCCTGCCCACCGAGCCCTGCGTGGTGGTCCGCGGTTCCCGCCGCTGGCGCGTGCCGGTGTACGAACTGGCCGAGATCATCGAGGAGTTGAAGGGCCGTGAGGTCCGTTACGGCGCGGCGCGGGACGCCCTCCCGCAGCGCATCGCGCACGCCGTGCTGCTGAAGATGGAGCAGGGCGGCGAGGCCCCGGACGACCGGGTGCAGGACGCGGTGGCCCGCAACAGCGCCGTCAAGGCGGTGGTCAAGGAGTGCTGGCCGGCCGTGGATCCGGCGAAGGTCGTCCTGCGGCTGCTCTGCGAGCCGGAGTTCCTGGCCGCGTGCGCCGAGGGCGTGCTGACGCCGGAGGAGCAGCAGGCGGTGCTCCGGCCCAAGCCCGACCGCTCGGTGCGGACCGCCCGCTGGACGGCGGCCGACGCCGTCCTGGTGGACGAGGCGACCGACCTGGTGCAGCGCACCCCCTCGCTGGGGCACGTGGTGCTGGACGAGGCCCAGGACCTCTCCCCGATGCAGTACCGCGCGGTGGGCCGGCGCTGCACCACCGGCTCGGCGACCGTCCTCGGCGACCTCGCCCAGGGCACCACCCCGTGGGCGACGGCGAGCTGGCCGGAGGCGCTGCGCCACCTGGGCAAGCCGGAGGCGCACATCGAGGAGCTGACCAAGGGCTTCCGGGTGCCGGAGGAGGTCATCGCGTACGCCTCCCGGCTGCTCCCGGCGATCGCCCCCGGCCTGGCCCCGGCCTCCTCGGTCCGCGAGGCCCCGGGCTCGCTGACGATCCGCCGGGTCGCCGACGAGGACACCACGGAGGCGGTCCTGGCGGCCTGCCGGGAGGCGCTGGGGCACGAGGGCTCGACCGGCCTGATCGCCGCCGACGCCCGCATCCCGCGGCTCGCCGAGGCGCTGACCGCCGCGGGCCTGCCGCACCTCTCCCCCGGCGCCGAGACCAGCGCGGAGGCCCGGCTCACCCTCGTCCCGGCCTCGCTGGCCAAGGGCCTGGAGTACGACTACGTGGTGCTGGACGAGCCGGCCGCGGTGATCGCCGGGGAGCCGGACGAGCGGACCGGCCTGCGGCGGCTGTACGTGGCGCTGACCCGTGCCGTCTCCGGGCTGACGGTGCTGCACGGCGAGCCGCTGCCGGAGCAGTTGCGGTAGCGCGCGAAAGGGCCGGTCCGGGGACCGGCCCTCTCGCCCGGTGGCCGCCCTCGGCCGGCCACCGCGGGCGCTCGGCACGGGCTCCCGACGCGGCACTCGGCACGGGCTCTCAGCGCGGCGCTCGGCACGGGCGCGCGGTACGGCGCCCGCCGCGGGCGCTCAGGCGTCGATCAGCGCCCGCCACTCGGCGACCTTGGCCGCGTCCACCGGCGTCCGCCAGCCGTCGACCCGCACCGCGCCGCCGACGTGGAAGGCGTCGAAGCCCTCCGCCCGCAGCTCCTTCAGGTGTTCGGCCCGCAGGCCGCCGCCGATCAGGATCCGCTGCCGGTAGCCGGGCTCGCCGGCCCGGGCCAGCTCGGCCGACAGCACCTCGCGCCCGGCGTCCACCCCGGCGGCCGCGCCGGAGGTGAGGAAGGTGTCCAGGCCGGGCAGCCCGCCGACGGCGGCCCGCAGGGCGGCCCGGTCGGCGCTGTGGTCGATGGCCCGGTGGAAGGTCCAGCGGCAGCCGGCGATCGCCCCGGCGACGGCCGTGGTGGCGGCCAGGTCGACGGCGCCGTCGGCGTCGAGGAAGCCGAGGACGAACTCCTCGGCCCCCTCGGCCCGCAGCGCGGCGGCCCGGGCGCACAGCCCGTCCACGTCGCCGGGGGCGAAGCCGTCCCGGATCCGCAGCATGACCCGCAGCGGGATGCCGACGGCGGCCCGGATCCGGCCGAAGTCCTCGACGGACGGGGTGAGCCCGTCGGCGGCCATGTCGGTGACCAGTTCGAGCCGGTCGGCGCCGCCCGACTCGGCGGCCTGGGCGTCCTGGGGCGTCAGCGCGATGACTTCGAAAATTGGTCTAGACATATTCGACAGCCTGCCACATCCGTCCGCCCCCGGAAACTCCGAGGAGGCCGTTCCGGTCACCCGGAAACGGCCTCCCCGCTCCTCCCGGTCAGGCCGGCCCCTGGACCGCCCCGACCGCCTCCCGCCGCCCGAACCGGTGCACCGCGACCGCCACCAGCAGCAGCACGGCCACCGTCGGCGCCGCCACCGGGAGCAGGTGCGACACCCCGCGGGACTCGCGCCAGATGTTGAACAGGCAGCCGGGGCCGGTCAGCACCAGCACCGCCGCCCCCGCCGCCGCCGGCGCCATCCGCCCGCGCAGCCCGGCGAGGGTCAGCAGCAGCGGCACGATCAGCATCACCACGACCCACCCCAGGTCCAGCGGGAAGTTGGTGTCGTCCCAGTTCTGGGCCGCCTCCAGCAGTGCGCCCACCGCCACCGAGGCCAGCACCAGGCCGCCCGTGCGCCAGGTCGGCCGGGGCAGCAGGTCGGTCGGCGCCGCGACCAGCAGCAGCGCGGCCCCGACGAACGGCAGCGTGGCCATCCCGATGTAGCCGCTCCACCACAGGTCGAATCCGGGGTACAGCGCGGCGTCCGCCAGGTCGTGCCACACGGCACCCCCCAGCTCGTACAGCGCCGACGCGCCCAGGATCAGCGCACTGCCCCGCACCGCCGCCCACCGTCCCAGGAGGGCCGCCACCACCAGCAGCGCGGCGGCCACCGGCGGGCAGAACATCGCGAACCGGGTCCCGAACGAGTCGTCCCAGGCGAACCGGTTGGCGACCCGGTCCGCCGTGGTCAGCCAGGCCGCCAGCGCCGCCCCGGCCACCGCCCCGGCGAGCATCGGCGCGAGCAGCGCCAGCAGCCGCCCGGCCGGCGAGGCCCCGGTCAGTCCGAGCCGCACCCGCAGCCCGTACACCGCCAGGCCGAGGACCTCCCGGGCGACCGCCAGCCGGCCGCCGGCCGCGGTCGTGTCGGCGAACACCTCGGCCAGTTCCTCGCCGCGCTCGCGGCGGTACCGCTCCGGGTAGAGCTGGAGCGCGGCCCGCAGCACCGCCGAGGGCGCCGCGCCGATCGCCGGCGTGCTCATGAGAGGCCTCCCCCCGCCGCGGGCCGCCCCTGCGACCCGGCCTTGCCCGGCAGCATCGACCGGATCCTGCTGAGCCGGCGCTCGGCCTCGGTGGCCACCGCCCGCAGCCGCTCCGCCTCGGCGGCCAGCGCGTCCCGGCCGGCCCCGGTCAGCGCGTAGCTGCGCCGGGCGCGGCCGTCCACCACCTCCTCGGCGGCGACCTCGATCAGGCCCTGGCCCAGCAGCCGGTCGAGCGCCCCGTAGAGCGTGCCGGTGCGCATCCTGACCCGGCCGTCGGAGATCGCGGCGATCTCCTGGATGAGCGCGTAGCCGTGCCGCGGGGCATCGGCCAGCGCGGTGAGCAGCAGCAGCGTGGGCTCCTGCATGGAGCGTTCAGTCATACGACTACATATATCGTCAACCTACCTATAGGTCCAGCGCCCGGCCGGGCCGCCACAATGGTCGCCATGCCGACCACCGAGCACGACCCGTCCGCCGCCGCGCACCGGCAGTCCGCCGGGCACCGACCGTCCACCCCCGGGCACCGGCCGCTCGGCGAAGGCCCGCTCGGCGAAGGCCCGCTCGGCGAAGGCCCGCTCACCGAAGGCCCGCTCACCGAAGGCCTGCTCGCCGCCTGGACCGCGCTGCTGACCCGCTGCGGGGCCGCCGTCGAGTCCGAACCGTACGGCCGGGAGCTGCTGCGCCGCTGGTCGGAGCCGCAGCGCCGCTACCACACCGTCACCCACCTGCACGCCGTGCTGGAACACGTCGACGAGCTGGCCGGGCACGCCGACGACCCGGAGGCCGTCCGGCTCGCGGCCTGGTTCCACGACGCCGTCCACCGCCCCGACCGCACCGAGAACGAGGAGCGCAGCGCCGCCCTGGCCGTCCGCGCGCTGACCGCCGCCGGACTGCCCGCCGAGCGGGTCGCCGAGGTCGAGCGCCTGGTGCTGCTCACCGTCGGCCACGACCCGGCGCCCGGCGACCGCAACGGCGAGGTGCTCTGCGACGCGGACCTCGCCGTCCTCGGCGGCAGCCCCGAGGCGTACGCGGCGTACGCGGCCGCCGTCCGCGAGGAGTACGGCTTCGTCCCCGCGCCGGACTTCTCGGCCGGCCGGGCCGCCGTCCTGCGCCATCTGCTCGCCCTGCCCGCGCTCTACCGCACCCCCGCCGCCCGCGAGCGCTACACGGCCGCCGCGCGGACCAATCTGACGGCCGAACTCGGCGCCCTCTGACGCCCGTCAGCCCCGCCGCGCGAGCACCCGGTCCGCGGCGGCCATCCCCGCCAGCACCGCGGGCAGGCGACCCACCACGGCCCACCACGCGTCCTGGCCGGCCCCCGACAGCTCCACCGCGGCCCACCAGAGCCCGAGCCCGCAGCACCCGCCCACCGCACCCCACACCCAGCGCCTCATGCCGCCACCGTACGCACGGGTCTACGCGAGCTTCCCCACGGGTGCCACCACCGCGCCCTGCTTGCCGCACACCCAGTGCGGGTCCGGCCCCAGCTCGGGCTCCACGCCGAGGGCGTGCGGGTCCCCGTCGGCCGCGCAGTCGGCGCACAGCGGCCAGCGCCCGTACGCCTCCAGCAGCGCGTCCTGGACGTCCTGGGCGACCAGCCCGAGCACGTACTCGGTGCCGTCCGGCCACTGCTCCAGCCACCAGCGGCGGTGCGTCACGGCCTGTTCCACCAGCGAGACGACGGCGGCGTCCGCCACGTCCCGCGCGGTGAGGTCGGCCAGGATCAGTGCCCGCGCGTTGTGCAGGGCGGTCTCGATGTCGTCAGCAGCCATCCGTCCATTCTCCGTCGACACGTCCGGAACGCCGAAACGCCCGGAACACCCGGAACACCCGGAACACCCGGACCGCCGAAACGCCGTGTGGGCGGCCCCCCGAAGGGAACCGCCCACACGGACGAGGTCCAACCGATCCGATCGAAGCGATCAGGATCAGAAGTCCATGTCACCGCCCGGCATGCCGCCGCCGGCGGCCGCGGCGGCCTTCTCCGGCTTGTCGGCGATGACGGCCTCGGTGGTGAGGAACAGCGCCGCGATGGAGGCGGCGTTCTGCAGCGCGGAGCGGGTGACCTTGGCCGGGTCGATGATGCCCTCGGCGATCAGGTCGACGTAGGTGTTGGTGGCCGCGTTCAGGCCGTGACCGGCGGGGAGGTTGCGCACCTTCTCCACCACGACGCCACCCTCCAGGCCGGCGTTGGTCGCGATCTGCTTGATCGGGGCCTCCAGCGCGACCTTGACGATGTTGGCACCGGTGGCCTCGTCGCCGTCCAGCTCCAGCTTGTCGAAGGCGACACCGGCCTGCAGCAGGGCGACGCCACCACCGGCGACGATGCCCTCCTCGACGGCGGCCTTGGCGTTGCGGACGGCGTCCTCGATGCGGTGCTTGCGCTCCTTGAGCTCCACCTCGGTGGCCGCGCCGGCCTTGATGACGGCCACGCCGCCGGCCAGCTTGGCGAGGCGCTCCTGGAGCTTCTCGCGGTCGTAGTCCGAGTCGCTGTTCTCGATCTCGGCGCGGATCTGGTTGACGCGGCCCGCGACCTGCTCGCTGTCGCCGCCACCGTCGACGATGGTGGTCTCGTCCTTGGTGATGACCACCTTGCGGGCGGTGCCCAGCAGGTCGATGCCGGCGTTCTCCAGCTTGAGGCCGACCTCCTCGGAGATGACGGTGCCACCGGTGAGGATGGCGATGTCGCCGAGCATGGCCTTGCGGCGGTCACCGAAGCCCGGGGCCTTGACGGCGACGGACTTGAAGGTGCCACGGATCTTGTTCACGACCAGGGTCGACAGGGCCTCGCCCTCGACGTCCTCGGCGATGATGACCAGCGGCTTGCCGCTCTGCATGACCTTCTCCAGCAGCGGGAGCAGGTCCTTGACCGAGCCGATCTTGGAGTTGGCGATGAGGATGTACGGGTCCTCGAACGTCGCCTCCATGCGCTCCAGGTCGGTGGCGAAGTAGGCGGAGATGTAGCCCTTGTCGAAGCGCATGCCCTCGGTGAGCTCGAGCTCCAGACCGAAGGTGTTGCTCTCCTCGACGGTGATGACGCCTTCCTTGCCGACCTTGTCCATGGCCTCGGCGATGAGCTCGCCGATCTGGGTGTCGGCGGCCGAGATGGAGGCGGTGGAGGCGATCTGCTCCTTGGTCTCCACGTCCTTGGCCTGGGCCAGCAGCTGGTCCGAGACGGCGGCGACGGCCTTCTCGATGCCGCGCTTCAGGGCCATCGGGTTGGCGCCGGCGGCGACGTTGCGCAGACCCTCGCGAACCAGGGCCTGGGCGAGCACGGTGGCGGTGGTGGTGCCGTCACCCGCGACGTCGTCCGTCTTCTTGGCGACCTCCTTGACGAGCTCCGCACCGATCTTCTCGTACGGGTCCTCGAGCTCGATCTCCTTGGCGATGGAGACACCGTCGTTGGTGATCGTGGGGGCGCCCCACTTCTTCTCCAGCACGACGTTGCGGCCCTTGGGGCCGAGCGTGACCTTCACCGCGTCGGCGAGCTGGTTCATGCCACGCTCAAGGCCGCGGCGAGCTTCCTCATCAAAGGCGATGATCTTGGCCATCAGAAGTGGTCCTCCGGGACACGGTCGACTGCTCGGACCAAGGGGTGCCCGCGACGGACGGCCCTGGTGCGCGGAGGTCCATTCCCTCCGCTCCCGGGGGCCTCACCGACCCGGTCCGCTGTCACTCTCACACTGTGAGTGCTAACGCCAATGATTAGCACTCCGGGTGGGCGAGTGCAAGCCCAATCGGCAATCCGCGAG
Source organism: Kitasatospora sp. NPDC057738 (assembly GCF_042798815.1). Lineage (NCBI taxonomy): Bacteria > Bacillati > Actinomycetota > Actinomycetes > Kitasatosporales > Streptomycetaceae > Kitasatospora > Kitasatospora sp. NPDC057738. The sequence continues at coordinate 47,743 of NZ_JBHVJT010000065.1, forward strand.
CCGCCGCCGGGGCCGCCCGGGAACGCCGACGGGCCCGTGCGACACGAGTCGCACGGGCCCGTCGAGAAGCGAGAGGTCACCAGCCGCAGGGCCGCGCCGAGCTCCTGGGGTCGGAAGGGGTCAGACCGCGGCGCGGACCATGTCCGCCTGCGGGCCCTTCTGTCCCTGAGAGATCTCGAACTCGACCCGCTGGCCCTCCTCGAGGGTGCGGTAGCCGTCCATCTGGATCGCGCTGTAGTGGACGAAGACGTCCGCACCACCGTCGACCGCGATGAAGCCGTAGCCCTTCTCCGCGTTGAACCACTTGACGGTGCCCTGAGCCATTCCGAACTCCCCTAGTGCTGTGCTGGCCCTTCACGCGCCCGCAGGTCGCGGGCCCGGGTTGGTTGAAGGCCGGCCCGGGGAACCCCCCCTGGGCGCAGCCGTGCACGCCGCAACCCTCCGTGCAGGACGCCAGGCGGCTTCCGGCGAGCGGGTGATTGCGTCGACCGCCGCTGAATGTATCCGGATCGACGCCCTCTGCAACAGGGCCAGCCACCGGTAATTCCGCCTCGATGTCAAGGGACAGGACGGGCCGAATCGGAATAATCTCGGCATTTCACGCCGGACATAGCGGACGAATTACTCAAATGTCCGCGGGAATTCTGACATCCGCCTGACATGTTTCACGGGCCGGTCCCGCCGGCCGGACGCCCCCGGGCCGAGCACTGCGGGGGCCGAAAGGGAAACCCTGTTCCCAACCGAGCCACACTCTACTCCGACTCGACCGGGAAATATTCCGGCCGGAATGCCAGCGGTCGCCCGCGCATACGGGAAACGGAATTCCGTACGCGCGGGCGACCGCGGGTTGGTCGCGAAGGCTCAGCAGCCGCCGGCCACCGCCGGGATGATCGAGATGCCGGCGCCGTCCTCGATCTCGGTCGCCAGGCCCTCGGCGAAACGCACGTCGTCGTCGTTCACGTAGACGTTCACGAAGCGGCGCAGCTTGCCGGTGTCGTCCAGGATGCGGGCCGAGATGCCCGGGTGGTTCTTCTCCAGGTCGGCGACGACCTCGGCCAGGGTGGCACCCTCGGCGGTCACCACGGCGGCACCGTCGGTGTAGGTGCGGAGGATGGTGGGAATGCGGACGTTGGCGCTCATGACTCTCCTTGCGGGGGCGGGGCCGATCGGGTGGTTCAGGCGGACGCGAGGCCGGCGGCGCGGAACGAGTCCAGCGTCGGGCGGATGACGGCGGTCATCCCGGCGTCGGAGACGGCGTCCAGGGTCTTCAGGCCGTCGCCGGTGTTGATCGCGACGGTCTCCTTGGCCGGATCCAGCTGCCCGGTCTCGACCAGCTTCTTCAGCACGCCGACGGTCACCCCGCCCGCGGTCTCGGCGAAGATGCCCTCGGTCCGCGCCAGCAGCCGGATCGCCGCCACGACCTCGGCGTCCGTGACGTCCTCCACCGCGCCACCGGTGCGGCGGGCGATGTCCAGCACGTACGGGCCGTCGGCCGGGTTGCCGATCGCCAGCGACTTGGCGATGGTGTCCGGCTTGACCGGCTTGATCACGTCCCGGCCGGCCTTGAACGCGGCCGACACCGGCGAGCAGCCCTCGGCCTGGGCACCGAAGATCCGGTACGGCCGGTCCTCGACCAGGCCGAGCCTGATCAGCTCCTGGAGGCCCTTGTCGATCTTCGTCAGCTGCGAGCCCGAGGCGATCGGGATCACGATCTGCTCCGGCAGCCGCCAACCGAGCTGCTCGCAGATCTCGTACGCCAGCGTCTTGGAACCCTCGCCGTAGTACGGCCGCAGGTTCACGTTGACGAAGCCCCAGCCCTCGCCGGCCGAATCGCCGATCAGCTCCGAGCAGAAGCGGTTCACGTCGTCGTAGTTGCCCTCGATGCCGACCAGCTCGCCGCCGTACACCCCGGCCATGACGACCTTGCCCTGCTCCAGGTCGTGCGGGATGAACACGCAGGACCTGAACCCGGCCCGGGCCGCCGCCGCCCCCACCGCGCCGGCCAGGTTGCCGGTGGAGGAGCAGGACAGCGTGGTGTACCCGAACGCCCGGGCCGCCTCGATCGCGCAGGCGACCACCCGGTCCTTGAACGAGTGCGTCGGGTTCCCGGAGTCGTCCTTGACGTGCAGCTGGGCGGTGAAACCGAGCTCCCGGCCCAGGTTGTCCGCCTTCACCAGCGGGGTCCACCCCGGGTTCAGATTGGGCTTCGACGCCACGTCGGCCGGAACCGGCAGCAGCGGCGCGTACCGCCAGATGGACGCCGGACCGGCCTCGATCCGCTTGCGCAGCTCCTCGGCGCCCTCGCTGCCGAACTCGTAGGCGATCTCCAGCGGGCCGAAGCACTCCAGGCAGGCGAAGCTGGGGCCGAGCGGGAAGCGGGTGCCGCACTCGCGACAGGACAGCGCGGCGGCGGGGCCGAGGTCGACGGGTAGGGGTCCCCCCGGCCGAAGGCTGGGGGAGGGTGCGGCGGTGTCGATAGCCATGATGGCGAGGCCTCTCTCCTCATCTTCCCCGTGGCACGGTCGCGCCACAGGCCGGAATTGGCACCTGTCCCGCCGGGGCCTGTCGACAGACAGCCGCGCGGGAAGGTTGCCGGGACGTCAACGGGCCGTTCCCTCAGTCCCTCTGGATGAGCTTGTGAAATTGTGGTGATGCTCAACGGCGACCCCGGCGTGCAAAGGTCCGACCGCTGTACGAAGACTGTATCCGAAGGCGTCAATCCTGAACGGGTCCGTCCGCCACGCGAGATGACCCGTCCCACCGACCCCGCCGAGGAGACCTCCGTGCCCGCCGAACCGATTCCCGAGCTCCTCCCGCAGGCGGCGTCCTGGCTGCGCCGCCGCTCCTGGAGCGCGGCCGACCGGCCGGTCCGCACCCTCCTCGCCGCCAAGGAACGCACCGGCCGCACCGTCAGCGTGGTCCTCCCCGCCCTGGACGAGGAGGCCACCGTCGGCGACATCGTCCGCACCATCCGCCGCGAGCTGATGGAACGCCTCCCGCTCGTCGACGAACTCGTCGTCGTCGACTCGGGCTCCACCGACGCCACCGCCGCCGTCGCCGCCGAGGCCGGCGCCCGGGTCGAGCACCGCGACGCCGTCCTGCCCCGGCTGCCCGCCGTCCCCGGCAAGGGCGAGGTGCTCTGGCGCTCGCTGCTGGTCACCCGCGGCGACATCGTCTGCTTCGTCGACGCCGACCTGCGCGAATTCGACCCGTCCCTCGTCTCCGGCATCCTCGGCCCGCTGCTGACCGACGAGTCCATCCAGCTGGTCAAGGCCATGTACGACCGCCCGCTGGAATCCGAGGGCGCCGTCCTGCCCGCCGGCGGCGGCCGGGTCACCGAACTCGTCGCCCGGCCCCTGCTCAACCTCCACTGGCCGGAACTCGCCGGTTTCGTCCAGCCCCTCGGCGGCGAGTACGCGGCCCGCCGCTCACTGCTCGAACGGCTGCCCTTCCCCACCGGCTACGGCGTCGAACTCGGCCTGCTGGTCGACGCCCTGGAACTGGCCGGCCTGGACGCCCTGGCCCAGGTGGACGTCGGCGTCCGGCACCACCGCCACCAGGACGGCCAGGCCCTCGGCCGGATGGCCGCCACCATCTACCGGACCGCCCTGGAACGCCTCGACCGCACCCACCGCCTCAAGGCCTCCGCCGACCTCGTCCACCCCCAGCTCACCCAGTTCACCCGCGACCCGGAAACCCGCGCCTTCACCGCCCACACCCACCCGGTGACCGCCCTGGAACGCCCCCCGATGCACACCGTCCCCGAATACGCGACCCGTCATTGAGGGGTTTGCCGCCCCGAACCCCCGGCAACATCCCAACCATGGGCGATCTCACGACCAACCGTTCGAGCGCGACCGGCACCGCCCCCGTCCTGGTTGCCTCCAACCGGGGACCGGTGTCCTTCAGCACCGCCGACGACGGCACGCTGACCCTGCGCCGCGGCGGCGGCGGACTGGTCTCCGGCCTCTCCGCCATCGCGGACCCGAACGCCGTCTGGGTCTGCGCCGCCCTCAACGACGCCGACCGCAGAGCCGCCGCCGAGGCGCCGCGGGGCCGCCTCGACCTGGCCGGCCACGAGGTCGGCGGCCAGGCCGTACGGATGCTGGACATCGACCCGCAGACCTTCGCCCGCGCCTACAACGGCGTCGCCAACTCCACCCTGTGGTTCGTCCACCACCTGCTCTACGCGACCCCCACGGCACCCGCCTTCGACGCCGGCTTCCGCACCGAGTGGGCCGCCTACCGGGCGTACAACGAGGCCTTCGCCGAGGCCCTGGCCGCCGAGGCCGCCCCGAACGCCGCGGTCCTCGTCCAGGACTACCACCTCTCCCTGGTCCCGGCCCTGCTCCGGGCGGCCCGCCCCGACCTGCGGATCGGCCACTTCTCGCACACCCCCTGGGCCCCGCCCGAGTACTACCGGATGCTGCCCGACGACGTCGCCCGGGCCGTCCTCACCGGCATCCTGGGCGCCGACCGGGCCGGCTTCCTGACCGAACGCTGGGCCCGCGCCTTCGCCGCCTGCTGCGAGGACCTCCTGGACGCGACCGTCGACCACGACGCGCTCACCGTCACCCTCGACGGCCGCACCACGGGCCTCGGCGTCCACGCCCTCGGCGCCGACGCCGGCTTCCTGCGCGAACGCGCCCACCGCCCCGACGTCGACGAACGCCTCGCCGCCCTCCGCCGGACCGTCGGCGACCGCCGCACCATCGTCCGGGTCGACCGCACCGAGCTGAGCAAGAACATCGTCCGCGGCCTCCAGGCCTACCGGCACCTGCTCCGCACCCGCCCCGAGTGGCACGACCGGGTGGTGCACATCGCCTTCGCCTACCCCTCCCGCACCGACCTGGCCGAGTACCGCGACTACACGGCCACCGTCCAGCGCCTCGCCGACGAGATCAACGCCGAATTCGCCACCCCCGCCTGGCAGCCGCTGCTCCTCCACGTCGACGACGACTTCCCGCGCTCGCTCGCCGCCTACCGCCTGGCCGACGTCGCCCTGGTCAACCCCATCCGCGACGGCATGAACCTGGTCGCCAAGGAGGTCCCGGTGGTCTCCGACAACGGCTGCGCCCTCGTCCTCTCCCGCGAGGCCGGCGCCCACGCCGAACTCAAGGACGACGCCCTCACCGTCAACCCCTACGACGTCATCGCCACCGCCGACGCCCTCCACGCCGCTCTCACCATGGACCCGAAGGAGCGCGCCGACCGCACCGGGCGCCTGGCCGCGGCGGCCACCGCGCTCCCCCCGCAGCAGTGGTTCCTGGACCAGCTCAACGCCCTGTGAGCGCCTCCCCGAGAGCCCCCAGCAGCTCCACCACCCCCTCCGGCCCGGCGACCACCAGATCCGCCCGGTCGGCCAGCTCCCGCACCGGCGCGTCCCCCACCGCACCGGCGCACACCAGCACCCCGGCCACGCCCTCGCCCCGCAGCTTCTCCACCGCGGCGAAGGCCGCCACGTCCCCCAGGTCGTCCCCCGCGTAGAGCACCGCACGGGCCCCCCGCTCCCGCAGGAACCCGGTCAGCGCCGCCCCCTTGTCCACCCCCGGCGGCCGCAGCTCCAGCACCAGCCGCCCGGGCTCCACCACCAGCCCGTGCTCGGCCGCCAGGTCCCCCACCGGCGCCCGCAGCAGCTGCAGCGCCTCCTCGGGCGCCGCCGTCCGCCGGGTGTGCACGGCCACCGACCGCCCCTTGTCCTCCACCCACGTCCCCTCGGGCGCCCCGACCCGCTCCAGCACCACCGGCAGCACGTCCCGCACCCGCGCCACCCCCGGATGCGCCTCCGGCGCCGAGAGCTTCCCGTCCTCCCACCGCTCGGCCCCGTAGTGCCCCAGCACCACCACCCCCGGCAGCCCCGCGAACCCCCCGTACTCCACCGCCACCGCGGCCGGCCGGCCCGTCACCACCACCACGGCCCCCACCACCGAGCCCAGCCGCCGGAGAGCTCCCACCACCCCCGGATGCGCCCGCGCCCGCCCCGGATCCGCCACGATCGGCGCCAAGGTCCCGTCGAAGTCCAACCCGATCACGGCGTCCCCGGGCGCCGCCAGGACGGCCCGCACCCCGTCCCGGCCGGCCTCGGTCCCCGGCACGAACATCTCTTCAAAACCCATACCGAAGCCCCTACCCCGGACCGCCCCCTCCGCACCCACCCGGCGCCCGGCCGTCCTCCCTGGAGCCGTCCCGTCACCGGGCCCCCCGCCGGGCCTCCCGAATCCGCCGCAACCGATTCACCAGCACCGGCGCGTGCGCCAACGCCGCCTCCCGGTCCAGCAGAGCGTTCAGCACCTGGTAGTACCGCGTCGAGGAGAGCCCCAGCTCCTCCCGGATCGCCCGCTCCTTGGCCCCCGCCGTACGCCACTGCCGCCCTTCCAGCGCCAGCACCGCCCGCTCCCGCTCACTCAGCCCACCCGGTTCGCCCACCGGAACCACCTCCGTCCACCGCTACGGAGTGTCATTCTCGCGCGCAACCCCGACACACCCTGCTCGCCCCACCGCTCCCCGCGCCCGGCTACCGTCACCCCCATGACCACGCCCAGCTTCGCCCTGCACGTCCCCACCGCCGACCTCGACCCCGACCCGCTGGACCCGTCCCAGGTCGTCTCCGGTTCCCCCGAGGTCACCGGCAAGGTGCTGTCCGAGTCGGCCGACGGCCGCCACCTGCGCGGTCTCTGGCAGATCACCCCCGGTGTGGTCACCGACGTGGAGGCGGACGAGATGTTCGTGGTGCTCAGCGGCCGGGCCACCATCGAGATCGAGGGCGGCCCGACCCTGGAGGTCGGCCCCGGCGACTGCGCGGTCCTGCGCGAGGGCGACCGCACCACCTGGACGGTCCACGAGACCCTCCGCAAGGCCTACGCCATCACGCTCCCCTGAAGCAGCACCCCCAGCGGGGCCGGGGCGGGTCCCGGCCCCGCCCCGGTCCCCGGTCCTACTTGCGGACCTTGGCCGCTTCCTTCACCGCCGCGTCCTGCAGTCCCCCGAGCACCTGCTTGGGATCGCCGGTGACGGCCTGCCCGATCCCCGCCTTGATCCCGTTGCTGACCTCGCCCCAGGCCGGGTCGCCGAACGGGTAGAAGCTCGCGTTGGCCAGCCCGACCGCGAACTGCTTGAGGTCCTCGTGCTTGGGGTCCGACGACATCTGGGCGAAGGCGTCCTGGGTGACCGGCAGGAGGTTGTACTGCTCGTCGAACTTCAGCTGGTTGTCCTTGCCGTAGACGAAGGACAGGAACTTCTTGATCTCGTTCTTGTGCCCGTTCGCCTTGAACGCCATCATCCAGTCGGCGACCCCGAGGCTCCCGGTCCGCCCGACGCCGTCCTTCTTGGGGATCGGCGCCGTCCCGAAGTCGATCTTCCCGGCGGTCGCCATCCGCAGCAGCGTCGGGTGCCCGTTCAGCATCGCGACCTTCCCGGCGGCGAAGTCCTGGAACACCGGGGTGCGGTTCATCCTGCCCGGGTCCGGGTACGTCAGCCCGGTGCTCACCAGGTTGCTCTTCAGCCAGCCGAAGGTCGCCTGGTTCTGGGCGCTGTCGATGGTGTAGTTGCCGACGTCGTCGGAGATGCTGCCGCCGCCGCTCAGCGTCCACAGCATCGATTCGGCCGGCGCCTCCTCCGGCCCCAGCGGCAGCCCGTACGGGGTCACCCCCGGCACCTTGGCCTTGATCTTCTCCGCGTCCTGCCGCAGTTCGTTCCAGGTGGCGGGCGGCTGGGTGATCCCGGCCTGCCGGAACATCGCCTTGTTGTAGAAGAGCACCCGCGACGAGGAGACGAACGGGATGCCGTACTGCGTCCCGAGCACCTGCCCGGCGTGGGCGAAGGTGTCCAGGAACCTGGCCTGGGTGTCCACCGAGAGCACGTCGGAGGCCGGGTAGAGCCGGTCCGCCGCGACCTGGTCCGCGAAGCCGCCGGTCTGGAGCAGGTCCGGCGACTTGCCGGCCGCGATCATGTCCTCGACCTTCTTGCCGATCTCGGTCCAGCTGTCCACCTCGACGCTGACCTTGATCCCGGGGTTCGCGGCCTCGAAGTCCCTGGCGACGGTGTCCCAGTAGTGCTGGGAGCTCGTCTCGGGACTCTCCCCGTAGTCGGCGGCGACCAGCCTGAGGGTGACCGGTCCGTCGTCCTGCCCGCCGCAGGCACTGACCGCGGTGAGAACCAGTGCTCCGGCCAGCGCACCGCCGAGCACACGGGTGGGAACGTGGACGCGCCTGTTCAACGCGGGTACCGCCTTCGGGGGGATGAACGTGGATGTACGTCGACCGGATCGGGGGAAATCCGGCGGGGGGAGGCGCAACACTGCCAAACCCGCCGACCACCGGTCCACACCACCGACCGGGGTCGCCCCGGTAGTTATCGAAGTGCGCGGAGTCATTGCACAATGCGCAACAAAACCCCCGCCCCCACCCCGCACATCCCGTTCGGCACCCGGCCCCGCCCCCGGGCGCAAAGCCCCGCACACCCCCGCAGCTGCGACAAAGCTCACCCAGTATGGACCAGACCAATCCGACAACTGGACTAGACCTCTTCTACCCGCCCAAGGGAAACTGTCCTCCGTGAAGCACGTCATCGCACTCGATGTAGGCGGCACCGGCATGAAGGCCGCGCTGCTCGCCCAGGACGGCTCCGTGCTGTTCGAAGCACGCCGACCGACCGGGCGGGAGCACGGCACGGACGCCGTCGTCGCCGCCATCCTCGACTTCGCCGCCGACCTGGCGGACGAGGGCCGCAGCCGCTTCGGCGTCGCCCCGCTCGCGGCCGGCGTCGCCGTCCCGGGCACGATCGACGAGAAGAACGGCATCGCGGTCTTCTCCGCCAACCTCGGCTGGCGCGACCTCCCGCTGCGCAAGCTCCTCGGCGAGCGCCTGGCCGGACCGGACGGCGGCCCGATGCCGGTGGCCCTCGGCCACGACGTGCGCTCCGGCGGCCTGGCCGAGGGCCGACTCGGAGCCGGCCGCGGCGTCGACCGCTTCCTGTTCATCGCCCTCGGCACCGGCATCGCCGGCGCGATCGGCATCGGCGACCGGATCGAGGCGGGCGCGCACGGCTACGGCGGCGAGATCGGCCACGTCGTGGTCCGCCCGGGCGGACCGCCGTGCGGCTGCGGCGCCCGCGGCTGCCTGGAGACACTGGCCTCCGCCTCCGCCGTCTCCCGCGCCTGGGCCGAGGCCAGCGGCGACCCCGACGCCGACGCGGCATCCTGCGCCGCCGCGGTGGACGCCGGGGACGACCGCGCCCTCGCGGTCTGGCAGCAGGCCGTCGACGCCCTCGCGGACGGCATCGTGCTGGCCCAGAGCCTGCTCGACCCGTCCACGGTGATCGTCGGCGGCGGGCTGGCCGAGGCCGGCGACACGCTCTTCACTCCGCTGCGCGCGGCCGTCACCGAGCGACTGACCTTCCAGATGCCCCCGAAGGTCGTACCCGCCATGCTCAAAGACACCGCCGCGTCCCTGGGCGCGGGCCTGCTCGCCTGGGATCTGCTCACCATGGAGGTGACCGCGTGACCACCGCGGACCGTGACCGCATCACCCTGGCCGGCGCCCGCCTGGTCCTGCCCGGCGGCGTCGTCGAGGGCGACCGCCTCGCCGTCGGGGGCGAGCGCATCGCCGGCCTCGGCGGCGACACCGAACCCGGCGACCTCGACCTGACCGGGTACACCGTCGTCCC
>NZ_JBHVJT010000066.1:0-57204 GCF_042798815.1 Kitasatospora sp. NPDC057738
GCGGTCAGGACCAGACGATCAGTTCGCCGTTCAGGGTGAATCCCAGGAAGAGGGAGAGGGTGATCCGGCGGCCGCCCTCGAAGTCCCGCACCTGGTGGAAGTTGCGGCAGTCGAAGAAGACGCCTTCGCCGGGGTCGGCCCGCACCGTGGCCGACGGCGCGTCGGCGACGACCTCGGGGGCCCAGCCGTAGCCGTCCCTGCGGGTGTCGTCGGCGGGGATCCAGCGGTGCCGCCAGACGGTCAGCGCGCCGCCGTGCCCGGCGACGGTGAGGTGCAGGTTGAAGGCGAGTTGCACGAGGGGCTGGTCGTCGAGGCGGCCGGGGAACTCCCGCACCACCTCGTCGTAGTGGATCTTCGAGCCGGTGGGGAACTCGCGGAGGATGCCCGCGTGCAGCGGGCGGCCCCCGATGGTCGCGGGGCGCACCGGAATGCCGAGTTCGGTGCCCAGCCGCCGCATGAGGGTCACCGTCGGGTCGGTGTCGCCGTAGAGGTCGCGGGCGGCCTTCCGGGTCTGCTCCGCCTTCTCCCAGTAGGCGTCCCGGACCCGGCCCTGCCCGTAGTAGTCGTACACCGCGGGGCCGAACTTCAGGATCGGCGGGTCGAGCCGCTCCTCGTCGTAGGGCTCGAAGTCGGCCTGCTCGATGCGGGCGACGAGGTCGCTCAGGTCGCCCCGGTCGCCCCGGAGCAGGTCGGGCACCCGGACGATCGCGCAGGTGCCGGCGGCCAGCCGCTGCAGAGCCTCCCGCAGCTCCCCGTCCCGGACCGTCTCCGCTCCGAACATCGCCTCGTCGTCGTCCTCGTCGTCCTGCCGGGTCGGTGTCATGGCAGCCGTGTTCCCCTCGGTGAGAGGCCGGACGGAAGGGCGGCAGCACCCACCCCGGAGCCCCGCCGTCGCGGGCGGTTTCGGGCTCCGGCGCCTCGGTCGCCTGGTGCCACGCGTGATGCCACGCCTGGTGTCACGCGTGATGCCACGCGCCCGCTCGGCCTGTCGCGTAAGGTCACTATCCCTTCGCCACGGGTCGTGGGCGAGCGTGCTCGTCCGGCCGGGTGAACAGCACGAGGGGCAACCCCGACCGGGGCCGCCGCTGGGTCGGGGGGAGCCGGTCGCGACGGGCGATGCTGACGGCCCGGCTCCGGTCCGGCGCACCGGACCGGCCTGGTACCTGATGGCGACCGACGATCACGTCTCATCCAGGGAGTCGCTCGTGACCAGCGGCGACGGCAGGGACCGTCCAGGACGGGTGGGTGTTGACCTGGGTCACGGTGGCCCCGGCCAACTGCTTGTAGCGGGTCGCGATCCGCTCGGCCTCCTCGACGGGCAGCGGCCCACCGTGCTCCTCGGCTCGCGCGATGGTCTCCTCCGGGCCCAGGTCCCGGTTGGCCAGCACGATCGCGTTGACGACCGGCCGGCGCATCCGGTCGTAGCGGCGGAGCGCGGTCACGGCGTCGTCGTCCCGGGTCAGGCACCAGGCCAGCACCCGGCTGTCGACGACGGACTGCGAGCCGCCGTTCATGCCCATGGGGAACATCGGGTGCGCGGCGTCGCCGAGGAGGGTGACCCGTCCGAAGCTCCAGCGCGGCAGGGGGTCGCGGTCGAGCATCGGGTACTCGACGATCACCGAGGAGCGTTCGGCGAGAGCCGCGAGGTCGATCCACGGCAGGTTCCACGACGACAGCCCGGCGCGAGCCTCCGCCGCGGTGACGCGGCGGCCGGGGCCGCCAGGAGGCGGGGCGGACGGGTCGTGCCGAACCTCCAGCACCCAGTTCACCAGGGCATCGGCAGCCGAGGTCGCGGGGTCCTCGACCGGGTAGGCGATGAACTTCGCGCCGGGGGTGCCCCCGGCCACCACGATCGAACGGCCGTCGAGGACGTGCGGGTGCCGTGCGAGCCCACGCCACATGTGGACGCCGTTCCCGCTCGGGGGGCTCTCGTCCGGGTACAACCGGCCGCGGACCACGGAGTCGATGCCGTCGGCGCCGACCAGCACGTCGCCGTCATCGACGACGGGCCGACCGCTCGACCGGTCCAGGAAGTGGGCACGGACGCCGCCCGCGCTCTGCTCGAACCCCTGGAACAGCAGGCCGGTACGGACCGAGTCCGGCCCCAGCCGCTCACGTACCGCCGTCAGCAGCAGCAACTGCAGACGCCCCCGGTGCACGGAGTACTGCGGCCAGCGGTATCCGGCCGCGCGTCCCAGCGGCTCCTCCCAGACCGTCCCGCCCGCCCGGTCGTGGTAGCTCAGCCGGTGCGGGGGCAGCGCGACGGAGTCCAGCCCGCCGTCCAGGCCGAGTTCGGCGAGTTCCCGGACGGCGTGCGGCAACAGGTTGATTCCGACACCGACCGCTTCGACCTTCCGCGCCGCCTCGTACACCCGTGGCGCGAAGCCGGCGGCGTGCAGGCTCAGGGCACAGGTCAGCCCGGCGATGCCGCCGCCCACGACGATCACTCTCATGTGTCTCCTCGCCCTTCGCCGGAGCCGCGGGTCCGGCCGATACCCGGCCACCAGCCTCGGGGCCCCGGCCGCGCGCGTCCAATACACAGCGGTGATGGCGGCCGTCACGATCGCTGATCGCACCGGGGGACCGCCGTACCGGCCCCGGACCGGTCGGAGGGTTCCACAATCCGTGCTCTCAACTGCGGAGTTGATAGCTTGTCGGTCATGGAACTCCGTACGCTCGAATACTTCGTCGCGGTGGCGGAGGAGCGGTCGTTCACCAAGGCGGCGGCCCGCTGCCATGTCGTGCAGCCCGCGATCAGCCAGCAGATCCAGGCCCTGGAGAAGGAACTGGGGGAGCCCCTCTTCGAACGCCTGCCCCGGCAGGTGGCCCTCACGTCCGGGGGCGCCGCCCTGCTGCCGCACGCCCGGGCCTGTCTGGCGGCGGCGGCGTCGGCCGTCCTGGAGTTCGCCGACCGGTCCGGTCTGGTCGGCGGATCGTTCGCGCTGGGGACCGTCGGCGGCCTGGAGGGCACCAGCATCCCCCGGCTGCTGGGGGAGTACCACCGCCGGTACCCCCGGGTCGCGGTGAGCCTCATCGGGGCGTCGAGTCCCTCGCTGCTGGCGAAGGTCCGCGACGGGGAGATCGACGCGGCCGTGGTCGCGGGACCGCTGGACGGCGAACCCGCCGCCGTGGCCTCGCGAGTGCTCCTGGAGGACCGGATCGTCGCGGTCCTCCCCGTCGGAAGCCGGCCCGCGAGCCGTCCGATGACCCTCGACGAGGCGGCCCGGAGCCCGGTCATCAGCTACGGTCCCGACAGCGGGGTGCACGCGTTCATCCGTGAGGCCTTCGCCGCAGCGGACCTGCGGCTGGACATCGCCTACGCGACGAACGACGTCGCCCTCCAACTCGCGCTGGTCGCGGAGCGGATCGGTATCGCCCTCACCTCCCACGCGAGTCCGGTCCTCACCGCCGACCGGCGTTTCGCCGTCGTGCCGCTGGAGCCCGCCATCAGGTTGCGGAAAGTGTTCGTGTGGCGAGCGGGCACCCGGCCGAGCGCGCCGTTGCGCGCCTTTCTCGACCTGTGGACGGAGCTCTCCGACCGGCCGGTGCGCTACGACGCCGACTCCGGCGCCACCACTGGTGGATGACGCGGATCCTCGCCCGGCTGCTGTCCGTTCCGATCGCCGCCTTCGGAGGCAAGACCTTCATGCCGTCCTCAGGCTGCTCAAAGCGGCGCGCTCTAGCGTCATCCAGCATGTCGAAGCGAAGCGTCCCCCTGGCAAGGGTGTTGGCACCCGCGAGCGTCCTCGCAGCGGTCGGGCTCGTCATCGCGGTGCTGCAGGGGCAGTCGAGCGGAGCGGAGGGCCGGCCGCCCATGTCCGTCCAGTCGGACTCGGTCCCGTCCCCGTCCCCCTCGGCCCCGTCCCCCTCGGTACCGTCCCTCTCCGCGACCCCCTCGGCGCCGGTGACTTCCCCGGTGCCCGTGACCCCCTCGGCGAGCACCGGGGCCGGTCCCACCGTCCCTCCCGCCCCGGTCGCCGACGCGGCTCTGCGCAGCGCCGCCGCGCAGGCCGACGGCGCGGTCTCGGTCTCGGTCACCGACCTGGCCACCGGGCAGTCGCTCGCCTACGGCGCGTCCGGGCACGCCTTCGCCACCGCCAGCATCGTCAAGGTCGACATCCTGGCCACGCTGCTGCTCCAGGCCCAGGACCGGGGCACCGGGCTGAGCGACGCGCAGCAGAGCCTCGCCGCCGCGATGATCGAGAACAGCGACAACGACTCGGCCACGGCCCTGTGGAACGCGATAGGCCAGGAGGCCGGTCTGGACGCCGCCGACGAACGGTTCGGTCTGACCTCCACCGTGGCCGGCACGGACGGCTACTGGGGCCTCACCTCCACCACCGCCACCGACCAGGCGCGGCTGCTGCGCCAGGTCTTCACCGGCGACTCGATCCTCTCGTCCGCCTCGCGCGACTACATCCGGCAGTTGCTCGGCCAGGTCGAGAGCGACCAGCGCTGGGGCGTGAGCGCGGCGGCGACCGGCGGCGCGTACGCGGTGAAGAACGGCTGGCTGTCGCGGGAGGCGGACGATCTGTGGGTGATCAACAGCATCGGGACGGTCGAGTGCGACGGACACGAACTGCTGATCGCGGTGCTCTCGGACGGCAACGGGAGCGAGGACGCGGGCATCTCGCTGGTGCAGTCGGTGGCCCGGGCGGCTGCCGGTTCACTGAACGGGAGTTGAGCAGCTGGGCGGGAGTCGGGCGGCAGCTGCTCCTCCCGCCCGGTGAGCGCGGTCCGAGGGGGCCGTCCGGACCGTCCGGAGCGTCCGGATCCCGGCGGAATCCCGGCAGAAGGCGCGGTGGCCAGGTCTCAGCGGATCGCGTTCCGGTCGGGACGGTCACCGGGTCGGTGCGAGCCGGGCGAGCCGGCTCCGGTCGGGTCGGCACCGGTCGGGTCGGCTCCGGTCGGGTCGGTACGGGGAGGCAGGAGGTCGCCGTGGTGCTGCTGGAGGAGGCGTTCGTGCTCGGCGCTGAAGTGGCTGCGCCAGATGCCGACGGGGAGTTCGCCGCTCGCGGGCCCGGGCAGGGCGGCGGCGAGGGCCGAGGCCGGGTGGGGGTGGCCGATGGCGGTCAGGAGCCGGTGCAGGGCGCGGTCGCGGGCTTCGGCGGAGCCGCCGTGGGCGGGGCCGGCGAGCTCCTCGTGGGTGAGCACGCAGACGGCGGGGTGGCGCAGCAGCCACTGGCAGCGGTGGGCTTCGCGCATGCCGGGGAAGCCCGGGTCGGTCAGGGCGAGGGTGATCCTGGCGTCCATGGTGGGCAGGGCGCCGACGATGTCGCGGTAGACGAGGTGTTCGGGCATCGAGCCGACCTGGCCGGCGGGTCGGGAGAGCAGGCGGATCTGCTCGATGACGCGGTCGCGGACGTCGCGGTGGTGGTAGACGATCGGCGGTCGTGCGGTGGTGTGCCAGGCGCGCAGGAAGCCGGCGTCGGCTCGTTCCAGGTCCAGGCTGTTGACGTACCAGCAGCCGCGGCCCGGCAGCAGGCGGGGCAGTTCGCTGTCGGGGACGCGGGACAGGCGGTCCTCGAGGACGGGGTCGACGGGTGAGGCGGCGGTGACCGGTTGGCCCAGGCGCCTCCACCACACCCGCCACAGGGCGGTCACCGCCAGCTGGAAGGCGGCCTCCAGCTCGGCCCGGTCGTCGCGCTGCCGCAGCAGCAGCCGTCCGGCTCTCTCCTGGCCGTAGGCGGCTCGGAGCACGGGGGAGACCTCGCCGGGGCCGGGCCGGTCATCGCCGTCCTGCTCGATGCCGCTCATGGTGCCGTAGGGGGTGTAGCCGAGTGCGGTGGTGATGCGGGCCAGCAGGGGAGTGCCGCTGCCGCGCGGCGAGACGACGATCAGCTGGGGCGCGGACATGGGAGGACTCCCGGGAGCGAGGCGGCGACGGGGGTGCGGGGTGCGCGGGCCGGGGCGGCGGGCGGGGCGAGGAGGAGGTCCTCGTAGGTGCGGTGGCGTCGGGTGGTGAGGCGCTCGTGCAGCAGGGCGGCGGCGCGGGCGTGCTCGCCGGTGTCGACCAGGGCGCGGGCCAGCGTGTCCTGGACGATCTCGCGTTCCACCCGTACGCCGCCGATGCGCTCCACCTGTCCGCCCAGGCGGGTCAGGAGGTCGACGGCCGCGGGGGAGCGGCCGGCGGTCACGTGGGCGAGGGCCCGGACGACCGGGGCGAGGACCTCGCGGTAGTCGGGGCGCTCGTCATCGGCCGCCAGCCGCGCCAGGGCTTCGAGGTCGTCGGTGGCCGACTCGACGGCCAGGGCCAGGGCCAGGTTGAAGGTGTGGAAGACCTCCGCCATTCCGCCCTGCCCGGCCAGCAGGGCCCGCACGTGGTCGAGGTCGCAGCGGCCGGCGGGCTCCTGCCCGGCCAGCAGCAGGCGCCAGTTCGTCGCCGAGCGCATTCCCACGTCCGCACGGCCCAGGACCTCGTCGGCCCGCCGACGTGCGTCCGGGAAGTCCCCGCAGGCCAGCGACTGCAGGGCGGCGTGCCAGTTCAGGTGCTTGAACTGGACCGCCCGCGGGTCCTCCGCCAGCCACCGGTCGAGGAACGCGACGGCGGCGGGGCCGGCGCCCAGGTCCTGCTCGGCGTGCGCGCGGGCGTGCGCCGCGAGTCCGGCGCGCGGAAACCGGTCCAGCGCCTGCGCGGCCAGGTCGAAGGCCTCCTCGGCGCGGCCCTGCTCCGCGCGCGTCCACGCCAGCCTGCCCGTCCAGGGCCAGCTGTCCGCGCCGACCAGGGCGTGCTGCCGCTCGGCCAGCGCGTCACCGTGTGCGCGGTAGTCCGGCTCTCCGCAGGCGTGGAAGGCGTCCAGCAGAAGGGAAGCCACCTCGTCCCCGGGCCACTGCGCGAAGTGCGCCACCAGGTGGTCGGCCGTCAGCCGGAACTGCCGGTGGGTGTACAGGAAGACCCCGTACACCAGGCTCGCCGACCGTGCGTCGGCGTCCCGCGCGTCCCGGTACGCGACCACCAACTCCTCCCGCAGCACCTCGTCGCCCAGGCCCCCTCCGGTCGCCAGCACCAGGAGGGCCCGCGCCACGCCCAGCCGCGGAAACTCGTCCACCCACTCCCGCAGCAGCGGCACCGCGCGCCCGCTCAGCGCCGCCAACTCCCGCACCGCCGCGTCCTCCACCGACACACCCGTCGCCCCGGGACCGGCCCCGGCGCCACCGCCTCGCACCACGTCGGGTCCGCCGGATCAGACGCTCGACATGAACACGGCCGTGCAGACGATCCCGCTGCTCCCGCAATGGTTGCGGGGCAGGCTCAGCGGCAGACCGAGCTGATTGCCCGTCACCGTGCCGCTGTCGGCGACGGTGCCGCCGGTGGCCTGCGTGCCGCCCTGGTTGACACAGGAGTTGCCGAACACGGCGTTGCCCGCACCGAGGATGTCGGCGTGGCCGACACCGGCCGGGGCGAGCGCCGCTCCCACGGCCGCACCCACCACCGCCACCCGCTTGCCCACGGCACGTCCACCGGCGCCCGCGCTCTGCCGTCCAGCACCCGTCACCAGGCTCATCGTTCCCCTTCCCGGCGCAGCCCCGGCGACAGCCGGTCCCTGCGCAGACCTCGCCCGGGCAACCGCCCGGCGCGGTCTGGTCAACGACGGAACCGTGCTCCGGATACGCACCATCGGGTCGGTGCGCCCGGGCCGGGGGAACCGGGACGCCGCGGAGCCGATGTGCCGCCGACGACAGGTGATGTGCGAGCCCAACGGTGGAGGGCCGGCTACAGGGCCGCGATCCAGGGATGCCCGGGGTGTACGCGGGCGAGCAGCCCGGTCAGGGCCTCGCGCTGAGCCGGGGTCATGTGCGGGACGGTCGCGTCGAAGTCCGATTGATCCTTTCGGCGGACATGTTTGGCCTTGAACAGCAGGACCAGTTCGGGTGCCAGGTACGGGATGCCGTCCCGGGTGCGGAGGATGATGTCGCGGTAGGGAAGCCGGATCCTCTCATCGCGTCGGCAGATCCAGGTGTCGCCGTCGTGCGGTTCGCGGAACACGTCGAGCAGATAGCTTCCGGTGACCGGATCGCGGAGCCAGGTCTGGTGCACGGCGGCCAGCACCTCCGGTGCGGCGTCCTCCCAGATCCGGCCGCTGCCCGCCGCGTCGAAGACGTACCCGGGGAAGCGGGAACGGACCTCGAGGAAGCTCGCGGCCGGAATCGCGATCTCGATGTCTCCATGAGCGCGCGTCCGCCTGCCGCGGAACAGGTCCAGCGCCCAGCCCGCGGCGACGTACCAGGGGGTGCCGATCCCCGCCAACCGCTGCGCGACCTCACCCGGGGTCCAGCAGGACGACCATCTGGCGTCGAGGGCTTCGATCTCGTCGGGCGACAGCTCGATGCCGCCGCCGGGCAGTTGCTCGCTCACCGCAGGAATCTATCAGCGGGCTCGACGGCCCGGCCGGGTTCGACGCAGGAGGCCGGCGGGCAGCCCCGACGTGGATGATCCCGTCGTCGGCGTAGCCGAGGTCGTCGACGGCGATCCGCTGATCTGTCGGGACGCGCGGTACGGTCCCGGTCTCCATGGAGAGGATCACGACCGTGCAGCATCGCCACCCGGTCCGCCGCGGAGCAGTGGACCGGCCGGCAGGCCGACCTCAGCGGCACAGTCCTGGACCAGGCCGAGGCCGAACGCCTGGGCGCGGACATCCTCGGCCCACTGCTGGCCGCACCCACCCAGCAGCCCGCCAGATCACCGGCCGACGCCCGCCGCTACTGGCCGTTCCGATCCCCGCGGGCCGCCACGCCCGCGGCCGGCTCGTCTTTCATCTCTTCGCCGCCCTGGCGGAGTTCATCCGCGAGCTCATCGTGACCGCGGTGGGGCGGCCGCCGACCTCGCCGTGGGCGGGCGGCGGCCAGGCCGTCGCTCCGGTCCGATCCGGGAAGTCCGCTCGACACCTTGCTCCTATAGCGTGCGCCGGTACCGAAAGTCCGTAACGGCCGTAGGCCGTGGTCAAGGAGCCAGCGATGGGGACACCGGCATCCGCCCGGGCCGGGGAGCTGAGGCGCCATCTGGGCCTGTCCGACGCCGTGGTGATCGGGCTCGGGTCGATGATCGGCGCGGGGATCTTCGCCGCGCTCGCCCCGGCCGCCGGCGCGGCCGGTTCCGGTCTTCTGCCGGGCCTCACCCTGGCCGCGGTGGTGGCGTACTGCAACGCCACCTCCTCCGCCCGGCTGGCCGCCCGCTACCCGCAGTCCGGCGGCACGTACGTCTACGGCCGTGAGCGGCTCGGGGAGTTCTGGGGCTACCTGGCGGGCTGGGGCTTCGTGGTCGGCAAGACCGCCTCCTGCGCGGCGATGGCCCTCACCGTGGGCTCCTACGTGTGGCCCGGTCGGGCGCACGCGGTCGCGGTCGCCGCGGTGGTGGCGCTGACCGCGGTGAACTACGTCGGCGTGCAGAAGTCCGCGTGGCTGACCCGGGGGATCGTCGCCGTCGTCCTGGCGGTGCTCGCCGCCGTGGTCACCGCCTGCACGACCGGCCCCGCCGTCGAGGGCGCGCGGCTCGCCATCGGCTCGGACGCGACCTTCGGCGGGGTGCTCCAGGCCGCCGGGCTGCTGTTCTTCGCGTTCGCCGGCTATGCGCGCATCGCCACCCTCGGCGAGGAGGTCCGCGACCCGGAGCGAACCATCCCCCGCGCGATCCCCATCGCGCTCGCCGTCGCGCTCGTCGTCTACGCCGCCGTTGCCGTGGCCGTGCTCGCCGTGCTCGGGCCCGACCGGCTCGCCCACACCACCGCACCGCTCACCGAGGCCGTGCGCGTCGCCGGCGTTCCCGCACTCGCCCCGGTGGTGCGCACCGGGGCGGCCGTCGCGGCGCTCGGCTCGCTGCTCGCGCTGATCCTCGGGGTCTCGCGCACCACCCTGGCGATGGCCCGCGACCGGCACCTGCCCCGCGCCCTGGCCTCCGTCCACCCGCGCTTCCACGTGCCGCACCGCGCCGAGCTCGCGGTCGGTGCGGTGGTCGCGGTCCTGGCCGCCACCACGGACCTTCGCGGCGCGATCGGTTTCTCCTCCTTCGGCGTGCTGGCCTACTACGCCATCGCCAACGCCTCCGCCTGGACCCTCACCCCCGCCGAAGGCCGCCCCGCCCGGGTCGTCCCCGTCGTCGGCGCCGTCGGCTGCGTGCTCCTGGCCTTCGCCCTGCCACCCGCCTCGGTCCTGTGGGGAGCCGCAGTGATCGCGGCCGGTGCCGCCGCCTACTGCCTGCGCAAGGCCATCACCCGCTGCTGACATCACCATGCAGTGATGCGCCGGTCGGTGTCGGTGGCGGCTCCGAGCCCGCCGCCGAGTCCGCCGGTCGAACGGCGCCTTGACGAAGCGGAGCGGCGCGGGCAGGTGTCGAGGACCGCGCCGCTGTGAGGGCGGCAGGGTGAGTCGGCACGGAAGGGTGTTCGTCGACAGGGCGCCGGCTCTGAAGACGGGGTCAACTCTGGGCGCGGCTCAGGATCCAGACGCCGTAGGCGTCGTTCGCGGGGTGCAGCTGGTAGGTGCCCGCCCGAAGGTCGACGCGCAGTCCGGCGGCGGTCAGGTCCGCTTCGAACTCCGCCACCGTGTAGGTCCGGGCGTGCGGCGGCGGGTCCTGCAGGTGGAAGCCGACCAGGATCCGGCCGTTCTCGCCGAGCACGTCGCGCATCGCGACCAGTGCCCTGCGTTCCGTGCCCTCGGCCAGGTAGACGATGACGTTGCCCACGCAGACGACCAGGTCGAACGGGCCGTCGTCGGGGCCGAGGTCGAGGATGTCGCGTTCCTCGATCGGCAGCCCGGGGTAGGTCTCCCGAGCCTGCCGGACCAGGGCCTCGTCGGGCTCGATCGCGACCACGTCGTGCCCCCGCTGCAGGAGCGCGGCGGCCACCCGCCCCATACCGGCGCCGGCGTCGAGCACTCGGGCACCGCGCGGCAGGAGCGTGTCGGCGAGCCGGGCCTCACCGTCGACGTCCTCGCCCGCGGAGATGAGCTCGGCGAACCGCTTGCCGAAGTTCCCGCTCTGTCCCGCCTCCTGCCAGCGGGTTCGCCTCGTCGTCATCGGTATGAGCTCTCCGTGCGGCAGCGTGGTCCTGTCCATGTCCCGCATCCTAAGGCGAGACCGCCGGCACCGGTCATGGCCACTGAACGCCCACCCATGGGCCCTGGCGCGGTGCGGCCGCCGCACCGGGACGGCCGTTACGCGGCCCGGGCCGGGGCCGCCGGGGCGAGCGGGGAGAGCGCCGCGTACTCCAAGGGGGCGGACGGGTCGATCGAGAGGTTCATCGGGGAGGGGGCTGCGCCCGAGCGGACCAGGAGGTCGCCGATGGCCGCGATCATCGCGCCGTTGTCGGTGCACAGGCGCAGCGGCGGCACCCTCAGGGTGATCCCGGCCGCGGCGCACCGCTGTTCGGTCAGGGCGCGGATGCGGGAGTTGGCGGCGACCCCGCCGACCACGACGAGGGTGTCGATCCCGTGGTCGGTGCAGGCCCGGACGGCCTTGCGGGTGAGGGTGTCCGCGATGGCCTCCTGGAGCGCCGCGGCCGCGTCCGGGACGTGCGGTTCGGCGCCGGCCGCCCGTCGGGCCTCGACCCAGCGGGCGGCGGCGGTCTTGAGGCCGGAGAAGGAGAACGCGTACGGGGGGTCGTTGGGCCCGCTGAGCGGGCGGGGGAGGCGTACCGCGTTCGGGTCGCCGTCGCGGGCGGCGCGGTCGATGGCGGGCCCGCCGGGGTAGGGCAGGCCGAGGATCCGGGCGACCTTGTCGAAGCACTCGCCGGCGGCGTCGTCGAGGGTGTCGCCGAGGTGGACGATCGGGTCGCGGGCGAGGTCGCGCACCAGCAGCAGGGAGGTGTGCCCGCCGGAGACGATCAGCACGACGCACGGGTTCGGCAGGGGTTCGCCGTCCAGCGCGGCGGCGGCGACGTGTCCGGCGAGGTGGTGGACGCCGTAGAGGGGGACGCCGAGCGAGAAGGCGTAGCTCTTGGCCGCCGCGACTCCGACCTGGAGCGGGCCGGACAGGCCGGGTCCGGCGGTGACGGCGACGGCGCCGACGTCGGCGAGGGTGAGTCCGGCCCGGTCGAGGGCCTCGCGGACCACGGGGGCCATCGCGTGGACGTGGGCGCGGGCGGCGATCTCCGGTACGACCCCGCCGTAGCGGGCGTGCTCGTCCATGCTCGACGCGACCGCCTGTCCGAGCAGGACCCCGTCGCGGACGAGACCGGCGCCGGTCTCGTCGCACGAGGACTCGATCCCCAGCACCACCGGCGAGTCCGGCATCACGCGCACCCCTTATTGCTGATCGATGTGCAATTGCGACCATTGTGCAATAAGGCTGGGAGTGCTGGTCCGGCAGGTCCGGTTTCCCCGGTCCGTCCCGCAGGGAGTCCATCGGGTCCATCGGGTCCACCGGGCCCGCCGGCGGCCCGCGATCGGGCGGTCCGCCGGCGGGACGCGAACGGTAGGTCAGGAGGCGGGCATCAGGACCGTGTCGACGATGTAGACGGTGGCGTTGGCGGTCTGGACGTTTCCGCACAGGACCTTGGCGTCGCCGTCGACGGTGAAGTCGGGTGCGGCGCCGGTGACCGTGAGGTCGTGGGTCTCCAGGGTCTTGTGGCCCCCGGCGAGGGCGGTGGGGGCGAGGCGCTGGGGGACGACGTGGTGGGTGAGGATCTTGGTCAGCGTGTCCTTGTCGGCGAGGGCGGCGTCCAGGGTGGCCTTGGGAATCTTGTCGAAGGCCTCGTTGGTGGGCGCGAAGACGGTGATGTTCTGCGCGGAGTTGAGGGTGTCGACGAGGCCCGCCTGCTTGACGGCGGTCACCAGGGTGGACAGCAGCGGGTTGTTGGAGGCGGCGGTGGCGACCGGGTCCTTGGCCATGCCGGTGAAGGAGCCCGCACCGTCCTTGGGCACGGCCGCACAGGCGGTGCCGAACGGCCGGTCGCCCATGGCGGCACCGGCCGCCGACGCGGTGGTACCGGCCGCCGGCGCGGCGGCGGGGGCCTTCGACGGGGAGACGGAGGCGGAGGGCGATCCGGAGCCGCTGCCGCAGGCCCCGAGGCCGAAGGCGAGCGCGGTCGCGGCGAGGACGGCGGTGACGGTGTCGCGGCGGCGGGTGGTGGCGTTCATCGCAGTGATCTCCTTGTGAGGGTGCAGCGGTCGGCCCCTCGGGCGGACCGCCCCGGACGGCGCCGGGTACGTGAAGGTGGT
Source organism: Kitasatospora sp. NPDC057738 (assembly GCF_042798815.1). Lineage (NCBI taxonomy): Bacteria > Bacillati > Actinomycetota > Actinomycetes > Kitasatosporales > Streptomycetaceae > Kitasatospora > Kitasatospora sp. NPDC057738. The sequence goes on from NZ_JBHVJT010000066.1 coordinate 13,153, forward strand.
CGTGAAGGTGGTCTGGTGGAGGCCGGGCGGGTCGGCCGGGGCTCTCAGGTGACGGTGACGACGGTGCTGTGCCAGCCGGTGGCGCCGGACGGGTAGGGGGCGGCCCGGTCCCCGGTCTGGACGGCGCCGGTCGCATCGGTCGCCCGGACCTCGATCCGGTGGGTACCGGGCGCGGCCCCGGGCCAGGTGTGGGTCCACTGCCGCCACAGGTCCGGTCCGGCGTCGGCGGCGAGCATCGCCTGCTGCCAGGTGCCGCCGTCGATCCGGACTTCGACCGCGGCGATGCCGTGGTGGGTCGCCCACGCGGTGCCGGCGACCGTGACGTCCCCGGCGGGTACGCGGGCGAACGGGGCCGGGACGTCGATGCGCGAGGCGGTGCGCACCGCACCGGTGCGGTCCCAGCCCCGGCGCACCCAGTACGGATCGAATGCGGCGAAGGTGGTGACGTCCAGGTCGACGAGCCACTTGGTGGCGGAGGCGTAGCCGTAGAAGCCGGGGACGACGCTGCGGCAGGGGAAGCCGTGGGCGACGGGCAGGGCCTCGCCGTTCATCGCGACCGCCAGCAGTGCGCGCCGTCCGTCGAGCACCGATTCCAGCGGCGTTCCGATGGTCATGCCGTCCTGTGAGCGGCCGACCAGCTGGTCCGCGCCGCGGTGCACGCCGGCACGGCGCAGCAGGGCGGGGAGGGAAGCGCCGAGCCAGCGGGTGGTGCCGATGTAGGGGCCGCCCACCTCGTTGGAGACGCAGGACAGCGTGTGGTCCATCTCCTCCAGGGGTTCGTGCAGCAGGTCGTCGAAGGTCAGCAACAGCGGGTGGTCGACCAGGCCCCGGATGCGCAGCGCCCAGCGCCGCGGGTCGATACGGGGGAGTGCGAGCGCGGTGTCCACCCGGTAGAAGTCCGTGTTCGAGGTGACGAACGGGGGCAGGCCCGCGACCTTCGGACGGACCGGGGACGGCAGGGGCGGCAGCGGTTCCACGGCGGGCGGGATGCGGACGGACGCGCGGACGGCGCCGACGTCGAAGAGGCGGTCGGCCAGGATCCTGCCTCCCGTGACCGCGACCGCGCCGACGGCGATCGTCCCGCCGGTGACGGCGAGAACGGCCCGGCGGGTGGTGCCCGCGGGCCCGGTGCGCCGCTCCTGGCCGGCGCTCCCGCCGGTGGGGTGTCCGATCGTGGGGACCGTGTTCACCGGCTGCGGGGCCGACCCCGTCATGCGTGAGAGGGCGAGGACGGTGGCCGCGCCGACGAGGCCCGCCACGAGGGCCGGTACGACGTCCGCCGCGCCCGCTCCCGGCCGGGAGAGCGCGGCCCAGGCACCCAGCACGCCGAAGGCCGCGAAGACGCCCGCTCCGGTCCTCGGGCGGCCAGCCGACAGCCATCCGGCACCGGCGGCGAGCAGGGCCGCCGTCAGGTGGATTCCGCCGAGCAGCACCGTCTTGTCGTACGCGCCGAAGGTGCGGACGGCGTATTCCTTGAGCGGGGTCGGCGACAGGTCGACGGCCGCGGAGCCCACCGCGATGACCGGCGCGGTGTCGGGCCCGGTGAAGGCGGCGGCCAGGTCTCCCGCACCGAGTGCGGCCGAGGCGGCCGCCAGCCCGGTCGCCGCTGCCACGCCGACGCGGCGGAGGCGGTCGGGACGGGCGCGGAGGGGCGCGGAAGCGTCGGATGGATTCTTGCTCACGCCGAGGGTTCGAGGCGCCCGGGGCCGCGGATGGGTCGCCGCGCCGGACTCACCCCAACGGGTCGGGCGGCATCCGGCATTGACGGTGGGCGCAGCAGGCACGGACCGGCAGGCGGTTCGGCCAATCCGGGCGCGGGCCCGCTCCGAAGGGCGGATGTGAGTTCCGCACTGTCCGCCCGGCCGGGACCGCACCGCTGTCCCGCCGGGACCATGAGGAGGCCCTCGATGTCTGCCGTCCGCCGATCGGGCTCGACGCCCGCCCAGTGCGAAGGAACGGACGGATGAGCGCCGTCGTCCACCTGTCCGGTCCCGGACGGCCGGTACCGGACCTGACGGAACTGCTCGCCCGCGTCGCGCGCGGGGACCAGGACGCGTTCTCCCGGCTGTACGACGTGGTGGCCGGTCCGGTGCTGGGGCTGGTGCGCAGGGTTCTGCGCGATCCCGCGCAGTCCGAGGAGGTCGCCCAGGAGGTGCTGCTGGAGGTGTGGCGCACCGCTGCCCGCTACCGGGCCGAGCGCGGTGAGGTGATGCCGTGGGTGCTGACCATCGCGCACCGGCGCGCGGTGGACCGGGTCCGATCGGCGCAGGCCGCCGCCGACCGCGACCAGCGCGTCGCGGCAGCCTCCCACACCCCGGTGTTCGACGAAGTCGCCGAACAGGTCGAGGGCAGACTGGAGCGCGAGCAGGTCAGGCGCTGCATGAGGACGCTCACCGAACTGCAGCGGGAATCGTTGACACTGGCGTACTACCGCGGTTACACCTACCCCCAGGTCGCCGAGGTCGTCGGCGCACCGCTGGGCACGATCAAGACCCGCGTGCGCGACGGACTGATCCGTCTGCGCGACTGCCTGGGGGTGGGAGCATGACCGCCGCCGACCTGCACACCCTGACCGGCGCCTACGCCGTCCACGCCCTCTCCCCCGCCGAAAGCGCGGAGTTCGAAGGCCACTTGGCCGACTGTCCGGCCTGCGCCCAGGAGGTGGCCGAGTTCGCCGCGACCCTGGCCAGGCTCGGGGCCGCGCGGGCCGTCGTGCCACCCGAGGCCCTCAAGGCCCGGGTGATGGCCGCGCTGCCCGGCGTGCGGCAGGAGGCGCCCCGGACCGCCGCTCTGCCCGGTGCGGGCTCCCGGTCCGGCCGGCGGGCGGGCGGGTGGACGAAGTTCGCGCTGGCCGCCTGCCTGGCCGTGGCGGTCGGCTCCGGTGGCCTCGCCGTCCAGCAGCACCGGCAGGCCGGCGACGCGCGCGCCCGGGCGGCCGCGCTCCAGCAGCAGGCGGACCGGCTGACGGGTCTGCTGACGGCGCCCGACGCCCGCACGGCCACCGGAACCGCGGCGGGCGGAACCGGCGTGGGGACGGTGGTGTGGTCGCACGACCGCGGTCAGGCCGCCTTCCTCGCTTCCGGCATGCCCACCCCGGCCGAGGGCACCACGTACCAACTGTGGTTCGACGACTCCGGGACGATGCGATCGGCCGGGCTGCTGTCCCGTGGGGACGGCGGGCTGGTGCTGTCCGGGCCACTGGGCGGGGCGACGGGTATCGGCGTCACCGTGGAGCCCGCCGGGGGTTCGACGCACCCCAGTGGGGTACCGGTCGTGCTCCTGTCGCTCACCTGAGAGGGCGTTCGGGCTCGCGGGCTCCGGGCCGTCCGGTCCGGGTGCCTCGCCGGGTCGGCGCTACATCATTGGTGGGGCGCCGACCCGCACCCGATCCGTCGCCGGCGGCAGGGCCTCACCCGGAGGGCCTGTCGCCCACGGTTCCGCGTACTCCCTGGTCGAGGCCGAGGCGTTTGTTGAGGGCCTCGCCCGAGGGGAGGGGGTCGATGAAGCTGTGCAGGAAGGCGAGCATCGCGTCGGTGTCCAGGCCCTCGCAGGCGGCGTCCATCGAGGCGTAGAGGAACTCCTCGATCCCGGCGACCGCGGTGGCCAGGCGCTCGCCCTCGGGGGTGAGGCTGAGCTGGAGGTAGCGGCGATCCTCGGCGTCGGTGCGGCGCTCGACCAGTCCGGCCGCGACGACGCGTTCGACCAGCCGGCTCGGGTTGGTGCCGCTCTCGCAGACCAGGAGCTGACCGAGCCCGTTGAGGCTCAGGGTGCCGTGCTGCTGGAGCAGGCGTAGCACCTCGGCCTGCGAGGGGGTGATGCCGTGGGGTTTGAGGGCCTGGATCAGCAGCCGGTTGCCTTCGCGCTGGGCTGCCAGGATCGCGAACCGCAGGTGCTCGGCCTTGCGCATCGATGTCCTTCCGGGTGGTCTACGGGGCGGCGAGGAAGTTCTCGACCGCGGCGGCGTAGGTTACCGGGTGCGAGAAGCGGAACATGTGGCCGGTGCGCGGCAGCACGACCTCCCGGGCGTCGGGGATGCCCGCGAGCATGACCTTCGAAGCGTTCTCGCCGATCAGCACGTCGTGCGAGGGGGTCAGGATCAGGGTCGGGACCTGGATCCGGTCGAGCACGTCGACGTAGTCGGCCGTGAAGACCGCCGACACGCGCGCACCGAAGGAGGCGGCCGGGGTGTTGGCGAGGAAAAGTTCGCGGCTGCGCGCCTCGCTCCAGGGCACCTGGCCCTCGCCGTCGAACGGGGAGGCGAGGCGGTGGGCGTGGAACCGCAGCGTCAGCTGCCGGTAGAGCGGGCCGGGCGCCTTGCCCATCGCCTGGGCCAGTGCCTTCATGGGCTTCGAGTCGATCGGGTTGGCCGCGAATCCGCCGGACAGGACCAGGGCGCGCAGGCCCTGCGGCCGGCGGGTGGCGAGGGCGAGCGCGATGTTCGCGCCGAACGAGTCGCCGACCAGTACGTAGTCGTCGAGGTCGGCGATCGCGGTCTCGACGTGGTCGGCGTAGCGCTCGATGCTGTCGACGCCCTCGGGCAGGCGCAGCGTGCGCTTGGGCGCCTCGCCGTAGGGGGCGAGCTGTTCGGCGCTCCACGGGGCGCCGGAGAAGCAGGGGATGAAGACGAGGGTCGGATTCTTCGCTGCAGTGTTCATGGAGAATATATTACACGACACATGTGTCGCGTCATATGTTGGCGAGCGAGGCGCGGAGGCCCGGCAGCGCCGAGTGGTGCCCGGCGGCTCGTGTCGCCCTCGGACCACTCCGCGCAAAGGCGACGGCGGGGCGGGGCCGGGTGTCCGGACCTCCGCCCCGCCGTCGCTGCGGGGTGGTGCTGGGCGTGGTGGGCGGGCTCGGTCAGTAACCGACGATCTGCAGGCCGGAGTTGACGGTGAGGTAGAAGGTGTGGGCGTCGGGCCCGAGGGCCAGGCCGGTCACCCAGTTGAGGCCGGTGATGCCCTCGGCCGGGACGAGGGTGTTGGTCGCGGTGTCCAGGGCGAGGACCGAGGCCTTGCCGTCGCTGCTGGTGAGGTCCTGCTGGACCATGTACAGCCGGGTGCCGTCCGCGCCCACCGACGGGTTCTGCAGCCACTGGCCCGGGGAGATGTCCAGGGTGGAGAGGGCGTCCGTGGCGAGGTCGACGGCGTAGCCGGTGCCGTCGTTCCCCACGCCGTAGAGCCGGGTGCCGTCCGGGGAGAGGGCCAGGCTCGGGACGGAGCCGATCGGGGCGGCGATGGCACCGGCGACGGTCGGGGTCCCGGTGCCGGTGTCCAGGCGGACCAGGTTCTCGTCGGTGGCGGCGTAGGCGGCGTCACCGGCCGGAGGCGTGACGATCGAGCCCAGGTAGCGGCCGGGGACCGGCACGGCGGCGGTGAAGCCCTGCTGCTGCGGGGAGAAGGAAAGGACCCGGGCGCTCGGCTCGGCCGGGCGGTGGTAGCGGGCCGGTCCGTCCTGGCCGACGTAGACCCTGGCGCCGTCCGCGCTGACCGCCAGCGAGGTGAGCGCCCCGGGGAGGGTCCCGTCGGGGCGCGGCTGGTCCGGTGCCTCCGTGCTGGAGACCACGGTGTCGGTGGCCGTGTCGATGGCGCCCAGGCTGGACAGCGGTGCCTTGCGGGCGGTCGAGAAGAGCACGTAGACGCGCGAGCCGTCGGGGCTGACGGCCAGCGGTCCCGGACCGGCCCCGAGCCCGGTGGACAGCGTGACCACCGCGGTGATCGCCCCGCTCTGGGTGTCGACCACCTTCACCTTGGCGCCGTTGATGCTGTCCTTCACCGCGACGTACGCCTTGCGCCCGTCCGGGCCGACCGCCACCGAGGCGGGTGACGAGTCCAGCTCGACGGTCCGCGGGACCCCCGGGACCGGCTCGCCGGACGTGCCGGTGACGGCGCCGGCGGAGCCGGACCCGGCGAGCAGCAGTGCCGCGCCCGCCGCCAGAGAACCTAACCAACGAGCCTTCGACAAAAGTGAGTTCATGTGACCCTCCCCTTCGGACACCGCGGGTCCCCGCGATGGAAGGCAAAGGCTACGGGACGTACGCGTACGGGGTGCGGCTTCAGGATGCGGGGCCGGGGCGGGCGGTTCACCCGCCAGGCGTGCGACGGGGCTCCGCGAGCAGGGCGCGGAAGGCCGTGGCCACCGCGCCGGGGTGTTCCTGCATGGCGACGTGGCCGACGCCGGGCAGGGTGAGGAGCCGGGCGTCGCGGAAGGCGGCGTAGGCCCGGGCCGCCGAACGGAAGGGGACGAGGCGGTCCTCGCGGCCGTAGACGAGCAGGGTGGGGGCGGTGACCCGGTGGGCCTGGTGCCAGGCCGAGGCCTCGCCGGCGGGGCGCAGGTGGGATCGGACGACAGCGCGCACGCCCTGCGCCAACATCTGCTGGGCGTAAGGGAGTTCGGCGCGGCGCAGGCGTTCGCGCGCCTCCGTCGCCCGCTGTTCGGCGTCGACGCGGGACGGGTCGGCGTAGATCAGGCCGTAGAGGTCGTCGAGCTGCCGGTCGGGGCTCCGGGCGGACAGCAGCCGGGCGTACAGGCGGTGAGCGCCCGGCAGGCCCAGCAGGGAGATCCGCAGGGCCTGGGGCGGCGGGAGGGCGGGCAGGACCGGCGAGACCAGGGTCAGGGTGGAGACCAGCTCCGGGCGGTGGGCGGCGAGGTGGAGGGCGGTCAGGCCGCCGAGGGAGTTGCCGACCAGGTGGACGCGGCGGTGCCCGGTGCGGTCGAGGTGGCGGGCGACGGCCGCGGCCTGGCGCCGGACGGTGACGAGGCCGTCGGGCGGGGGAGCGGAGCGGCCGAAGCCCGGGAGGTCGAGGGCCAGGCAGTGCACCGACGGCCGGAGGCGCTCGATCAGGGCGGCCCAGTTGTGGGTCCAGCCGCCCAGCCCGTGCAGGAAAACGGCGGTCTCGGCGTCCGGGCGGGCGCCGGGTGCGTACTCGGCGGCGAGCGGTCGGCTCATGACGGTTCGCTCCCCGCTCTCACGCGCGCCGTGCCGCGGAGGACTCCGCCACCGCGAGCCGGTAGTGGTCGAGGAGCCGGTCGCCGACCGCCTCCCAGCTGCGTTCCGCCACCGAGGCCCGGCCGGCCAGGCCGAGCGTTCGGCGCAGTTCCGCGTCGCGGGCGAGCCGCTCCACCGCCTCCCGGAAGCCCCCGGCCGCGCCGGGCGGCACGAGGAAGCCGGTGCGTCCGGGGAGGACGATGTCGAGCGGTCCGCCGGCCGCCGGGGCGACGACGGGCAGGCCGCTGGCCATCGCCTCCTGGAGGGTCTGGCCGAAGGTCTCGAACGGCCCGGGGTGGGCGAACACGTCGAACGAGGCGTAGAGCCGGGCGAGTTCGTGCCCGGTGCGGCGGCCCAGGAAGAGCGCGTCGGGCAGTGCCGCACCCAGCCGGGCGCGGCACGGGCCGTCGCCGACCACCACCAGCCGTACGCCCGGGAGCCGGGACGTCTCGGCCAGCCGCTCGACCTGCTTCTCCGGTGCCAGCCGCCCGACGTAGCCGACCAGCACCTCACCGGGCCGGCCGAGGTGGCGGCGCAGGGCCTCGTCCCGGTGGCCGGGATGGAAGCGCACGCAGTCGACGCCGCGCGGCCACAGGTGGACCCGGGGGATCCCGTGGGCCGTCAGGACGTCGAACGAGGCCCTGGACGGCGCCAGGGTCCGCGCGGCCGCCGTGTGGATGTGCCGCAGCCGGCGCCAGGCCAGCCGGGCTCCGGCCGCGCCTGCGAAGGGCAGGTAGGTCCGGGCGTAGGCGGCGAGGTCGGTCTGGTAGACGGCGACGGCGGGGACGCCCGCGCGCCCGGCCGCCGCCGCGCCGGCGGCCCCGAGCGCGAACGGGCTCGCCAGGTGGACCACGTGCGGGCGGTGCCGTTCGACGGCGTCGGCCACCCGGCGCCCGGGGAGAGCGATCCGCACCTCGGGGTAGCCGGGCAGCGGGACCGACGGGACGCGGACCACCCGGTAGCCGTACGCCGCCCCGCAGTCCTCGTTCTCGCGCCGCTGCGCCGCCGGTGCCACCACCAGCGGGACGTGCCCCCGGGCGAGGAGGTGCTCGGCGGTGCGGAGCACGCTGTGGGCCACGCCGTTGAGCTGCGGGGCGAAGGACTCGGCGACGATCACCACCCGCAGCGGCCCGTCGTCGTCGGCCGGGCCGTCCGTGGCGGGCGCCGCCCGCCCGGGCAGGACCCCGCTCACCGGGCGGCCTCCGCGGCCGGTGCGGTCTCCGCCGCCACGGCCTCGGGGCGGGCCGGGACGGACCGGCCGACCGCGCGCAGGTCCCGGAGGATCTCCCGGAAGCAGGCGGTCAGTCCCGCCTCGGCGTACGGCACGCCGATCTCCGCGCAGTACGCGCGCACGATGCGCGAGGCCGGGCGCAGCGCCGGCACCGGCATGGCCGGGAAGAGGTGGTGCTCGATCTGGTGGCCGAGCCCGCCGAAGAGGAAGTGGACGAACCGGCCGGCCCGCAGATTGCGGGAGGGCAGCACCTGCCGCCGGAGGAAGTCGGTGCGCTGCGCGCCGGGGCCGGTCAACGGCATGCCCTTGTGGTTGGGGGCGAAGATGCAGCCCAGGTAGACGCCGAGCAGCGCCCCGAACAGCGCGGTGAAGGCGAGCGCCTGGAGCGGAGCGAGCACGAGGACGGTCAGGGCCGCCGCGAGGACGTAGTGCAGTGCGGCGAGGGTGCGTTCCAGGACGGGGTGGCGGACGGTGCCACGGGTGAGGGTCAGGCCGGTGGCGACGAGCAGGCCGAGCGCCTGGAGGGAGAGCAGCGGGAAGAACAGCTCCGCCTGGTACCGGGCCATGAGGCGTCGCAACCCCCGTGCCCGGTCGGCCTGTTCGGCGGTTCTGGCGAAGAGGATGGCATCGGCGGCCGGGTCGCGGCCCTCGTGGTTCGGGTGGGCGTGGTGCCGGTTGTGGTCGTCGACCCACCAGCCGTAGCTCATGCCGACCACCAGGTTCCCCAGCACGATGCCCACCAGGTCGGTCGTCCGGCGGTCGGCGAACACCGCGCGGTGCGCGACGTCATGGCCGAGCAGCGCCAACTGGCCCAGTACGAGGGCGAACAGCGGCGCGAGGCCGAGCTGCCACCAGCTCGCGCCGAGCGCGACGAACCAGGCGAGAAGCCCCGCCAGCGCGGCGAACAGCCCCACGCTCCGGCACGCGTAGTAGAGCGGGCGCCGACGCAGCAGACCGGCCCCGGCCACGCGCCGGTACAGCTCGGCGAATTCGCCGCGCCGGGCGGTCCCGGCACTCGGAGTGTCCTGAACGGTCATGCCACCAATCCGGTCTCGGGCCGCCACGGCCGGCCGTCGCCGCGCGGCGTGCCCCGGGCAGGGGAGCCCTGAGACTTCCTTACTCCACCGGCCGCTGTCCCGCGCCGCCGGTGAACGCAACCTGATCGAGTGGGTGGCGGGCACGGGTTGACGGTCCGCTGTTCACGGGTCGAGAACCCGTACGGAACGCTGCCGGGGGAGAAGGACCGCCCCTGACTGCTGCCGTCGGCTACCCGCTACCGGCTACTGGTTGCCGACTACCGGCTGAGCATGCGCAGCCGCAGCCGGTGCGGCCGCAGCACCGTGGCCAGCCGCACGGGGCGGGCGTCGGCCGGCCCGGGCGCCGCGACCGGCTGCCAGCGGCCCAGCACGGTGGCCAGCGCGATCGCCGCCTCGGCGCGCGCGTAGTCGGCGCCGACGCACTGCCGCGGCCCGTTGGCGAAGCCGGCGAAGGCCCAGCGCGGCAGAGCGGCGGCCCGCTCGGGCAGCCAGCGGTCCGGATCGAAACGGGCGGGTTCCGCGAAGATCGACGGGTTGTGGTGGGCCACGTAGGAGCTGAGCAGCACCTGGCTGCCACGCGGCAGGGTGCGCCCTCCCAGGTCGGTCTCGCGGGTACAGGTGCGCGACAGCACCCAGCCGGGGGGATGGAGACGCAGCGCCTCGGTCAGTACCCGGGCCGTGCGGGGCAGGAACGGCAGGTCGGCCCACTCGGCCGGGCGGCCGCCCGGCAGCACCGCGTCGAGTTCCGCTCGCAGGGTGCCCAGCACCTGCGGATGCATCGTCAGTAGGCCAAGTGTCCAGGAGAGTTGGGAGGCGGTGGTCTCCGAGCCGGCCAGGAGCAGCGTGACCACCTGGTCGTGCAGCTCGGTGTCGGAGAGCGTGGAGCCGTCCTCGTCCCGGGCCGCCAGCAGCCCGGCCAGCAGATCGGTGTGCCCGGTACCGTCGGCCCGGCGGTCGCGTACGAGCTCGGCCACCGTCCGCCGCAGGGTGCGCACCGCCGCGTGGTGGCCGGGGCCCGCGGGCAGCATCAGCACCCGCCGCAACGCGCCGGCCAACGCGGTCCCGAAGGCGTGCTGCAGACGGTCGGCCAGCGCGTCCGGCGCCTCGGTGCCCAACAGGCTGCGCGCCACCACCCGCAGGGTGAACCGGTAGCACGCGGGAAAGACCTCGACCACCTCGCCGTCCCGCCAGGAGGCGGCCAGCTGCGCCGCCTCGCGGGTCATCACGGTGGCGTACCCGGCCAGCCGCTCGGGCCGGAACTCCGGCTGCAGCAGCCGCCGTTGGCGTCGATGGTCGGCGTGCGCACAGGTGGCCAGCCCGTTGCCGAGGACCCGGCGGAAGCGCTGGTGGACCGCTCCGTCCTTGTCGAAGGTCCGGTCGTCCGCGTAGACCTGCCGCAGCAGTTCCGGGTGGCAGGGCACCACCATCCGGTTCGGTCCCAGCCGGACCTCCATCAGGTCGCCGTACCGGGACAGCCGCCCCAGGAACCCCGTCGGATCCCGCACCAGTGCGGGCAGGTGCCCGAGCACCGGCAGCGCCCCGGGCAGAGTCGCGTGGGAGTACGTCGTGGGTGCGGGATCCTGGGCGGACGAGGACACCGGATCAGCATAGGTCCGCAACCGGGCGGAGGGGCGGTTCGGCGCGGCGCCGCGGCGGCCCGGGGTTCGGGTTCCCCGCACCCCGGGCGGGGCCGCGCGACGGGTCCGACCGCCCTGCCCGGGGACGGCCCGGACGGCGGACTCTCCGCCGGGGACGGGCCGTTGCCCCGGGGGGCGGTCACGCCTGCGCGCCTTCGGCTTCGGGGTTCAGAGGCCGAACCGGGCGCGGTGGGTGGCGGGGACGAGATCGGCGTACTCGGGGTGCTTGGTGATCCAGCCGCGGATGAAGGGGCAGTAGGGCAGGACGGCGAGCTGCTGGTCGCGTGCGGCGTCCAGGGCGGCGCGGGCCAGCCGGCTGCCGAGGCCGCGGCCTTCGAAGCGGGGGTCGATCTCGGTGTGGATGAAGGCGATCTCGTTGCCGGAGCGGTGGTACTCGGCGAAGCCGGCGAGTTCGCCGTCGTCCTGGATCTCGAACCGGGACTTCTCGGTGTTGTCGGTGACGGACTGCTCCATGGTTCCTCCTCGTGCGGTCGGATTGCCGGGTCGGCATCCCTGACTATAGTTGAATAATAAACATTTGTCGCGGTCGACACGCGGCGGGGTGACGACTTCGGTGCGCCCGGCCGCTCACCGCGGTTCGGCGACGAGCAACGGGCCGCGCGGGCGGACAGTGGCGGCCGTGGCGCTCTCCCGGACGGGGGCGGCCGTCGCCGTCCGGAGCCGCAGGCGGGCGAGGACGGTAGCGGCGATGACGAGCATCTCGGCCCGGGCGAAGGACTCGCCGACGCACTTGTGGCGGCCGGCGCCGAAGGGGATGAACAGCCCGGGGCGGGCAGGGTTTCCTGGGCGGCGCCAGCGCTCGGGATCGAATCGCAACGGGTCGGGGTGGAGTTGCGGGGAGCGGTGCAGGGCGGCCGGGCTGAAGAGGATCTCTGCCCCCGGGGCCAGGAGGGCGCCGCCGCAGTGGAGCGGCGCCACCGCCCGGCGCATCAGGATCCAGTTGGGGGTGTGGAGCCGGAGGGTCTCGCTGATCGCGTGCCCGGTGCGTTCCAGGCGCGGCAGGTCCTCCAGGGATACGGCGCCGTCGCCGGCGACGGCGCGCACCTCCTCGCTCAGCTCGTCCTGCAGGTCCTGGCGCCGGGCGAGTTCGTGGAAGAGCCAGGCGAGCGTGGTAGCGGTCGTCTCGGTGCCGGCCAGGAGCAGCGAGACCGCCTCGTCCCGGACCTGGACCGGTGCCATGGCGAGTCCGGTCTCCTCGTCGCGGGTGGTCAGCAGCAGCGACAGCAGCGTGTCGTCCCGGCCCTGATGCCGGAGGGCGGCCCGGGCGACGATCTCGTCCACGACGGTGCGCAGGTCCCGGACCGCGGTGTCGAAGCGCCGGTTGGCCGGTACGGGCAGCTTCTCCAGCAGCGGCGACGGGTAGAGCGCCCGCTGGACGAATCCGGTGAGGACCACGGGCACGGCCCGGTCGATCCGGGCCTTCTGGGCGTCGCTCAGGCGGGCGGCGAACAGCGCCTCGACCACGATGTCCCGGGCGAGATCGTGCATCCGGTGCTCGATCGGCGCCGCCCGCCCGGGCTCCCAGCGGGACACCGCGGCCGCGGCCAGTCGCGTGGTCAGGGCGGCGTACCGGCGGATGCCGTCGCGGTGGAAGGCGGGCTGGACCAGGCGCCGCTGGCGGAGGTGGAACGCGCCCTCGGAGATGAACAAACCGTTGCCCAGCACGCCGCGGGCCTTGTCGAAGACGAAGCCCTTCTCGGTCTTCGCGGCGTCCTCGACGAGCAGCCGGTGCACCAGCTCCGGTTCGGTGAGGACGTGAACCGGCCTGCGCCACAGGTGGATCCGCACCACCGGGCCGTGGTCGGCCAGCGACTGGAGGAAGGGCAGGGGGTCGGTCAGCAGTGGGAGCAGGTGTCCGAGCAGGGGCAGGCGGCCCGGCGCGCACGGCACCGCGAGGTTCGGGGCGTCGTCCTCGCGCATCAGGGCCTCGCCGTGGGGGCGGGCACGTCGAACCGGGAGCTGCCGCGGGACCAGTCGATGTGTCCGCGCAGCCACAGCCCCAGGCTCCGGGCGTACGCGGAGGCCGCGTCGCCGCCGTTCGCGTGGACGGTTCGGCTCAGCCCGATGAACGCGCGCATCTCGGCGTCACGCATGGCGACGGCAGACCGTCGGGCCTCGGCCGGAGAACAGTGGTGGTGGCGGGCCAGGACCTCGACCAGGTTGTGGCGGCCCTGGCCGCCCGCGGTCTCCTTGGCGTGGGAGTACAGGTCGTTGTCCCAGCTCACCAGGTTCGCCGTGAGGTCCCTGAGCCTGCGCAGCGAAGGGCCGTCCGCCTCCGCGGCCGGGACTTCGCGGCCGGCCGCGAAGTCGACCAGGGCGAGGCAGGTGTACGTGGCTCCGGCGTGCCTGCGCATGGCCACGTACTCGGACAGGCCCGGCACCGTGCCCGCCTCGCGGTTGGCGGCCTCCCACACCTGCGCGGAGAGGTACTCGCGGACCGTGCACTCCCACCGGAACAGCTGTGACGGTGAGGCCTGCGCGGCGACCCGGTCCCGGATCTCCCGCAGGGCCGTCGCGTAGGCGCCGGCCGGTCCGGACGGCCGGCCGCCGAAGACCTCCTCGCCGGGCGGCTCGGGGTCGATCACCCGGGCGAGGAGAGCGGTCGTGCGGGCCAACGGCCCGGGGTGGTGGCCGTGTTCGCGGTCCTCGCAGTACCCGTCGTCGAAGGCGAAGAGCCAGACGTACCAGTCGGACAGCAGACGGAGCATCTCGGCGGAGACCTCGGGGTTGGTCCGTGCGGCCAGGTGACCGCTGCGCTGGCGCCCGATCCCGTCGGACTGCCGCAGGCGCCCGTCCAGCAGCCGGTGGCGCGCCAGCCAGGCCAGGCTCTGCCGGTCGGCCTGTTCGGCGTGGGGGTTCGTCAGGGAGGGGAAGGGGCACCACAAGTCGTCCGGGGTGCTGTGCGGTCGCCCGTCGCGGAGATCGGTCATCGCTGTGCCGGCCCTCGTCTGGTTGGGGTCGCGGCCGGAGTTCGGTGCCCCGCGACGATCGCGTGGGGTCGCCCGGCCTGCGCGGGAGGCCGAAACTATTCCGGATCGGGGTGGGGTGGTGGACTGTGCGCGCATCCGTGGTTGCCTCCCGGCGCACGGCCGGCCGGCCCTTCCGGTCCAGAGCGCCCCGGCGTACTCGCGGCTGCCGGTCCCGCCGGTCGTGGTGGGCCTTCATGCGGCCAGGGACGGGACGCTGCCCCGGATCGTTCCCGGTGCTGCTGGCCGGACGTGACGATCAGGGGTGTGTTGGCGCGGTACGCCGCCGCCAGGTTGCCCATGGCGCTGCCGGTTCCGGTGGTGAGGACGGCACCGCACGGGCGGCGCACCGGCACGGGCCCGGACCGACGGGGCACCGCCGGAAGGGCGGCCGCGGTCCCGCGGCCGCCCCGGGGCCGGAACCGTGTCGCCGACCAGGGTTTCGTGTGGCGTGTTCCTGGCGAAATATTTCCACCATGGGCTTATCGCCGGTCGCCGGTCATCCTCCTGTCGCTGTCTTCCGTGAGCCCCGAGGCGGGCGGCCCGTCCCGGCGCTGGGTGCGCGGGTCGCCGCCGTGGCGAGGCGGGCCGCGCGGGTGCTGGCCGGGGTGGCGACCCATGCCGGGCCCGTCGAACGGACCGCCACGCTGCGGCAGGCCGCCGCGGCGGCAGGCGAGTCGGTGGCCGCGCTGGCGGCTCTGGCTCCGGCCGTGGCGGGTGAGGACGTGCCGGCGGAGTCGACCAGTCAGTCGTACTTCCGGGTGCGTGAGGTGGAGCTGTCGGATCAGCAGGCTGCCCTGCACGGGCTGCTGGTCGTCCACCGCGGCCTGGAGGACCTCTGCGAGGCTCCGCTGTCGGGTGCCGACCTGGCGCTGGAGGTGGCCGGGATGCGGCGGTCGGTGCTCGACCTCACCGGCGTGGCGCCGGGCGCCGACCACGACCCCGTCCCGCCGGTGGTCGTTCCCGAGCCCGGTGCGCGGCCGTCGCCGGAGAGCGCGTGGAGCGCGCGGTGGCTCGTCGGGCACCAGGTCCATGTCCTGTTCAACGTCTGCGCCGCGGTCGCCGTGGCCGACGCCACCCGCCACCTGCGGCACGGTGACGGCGATGCCGCCCTGGGGCGGCTGGCGGACGCGACGGAGTACGTGCGCGGCTTCCCCGCGGCCATGAACCACGCCGGCACGATCCCGGCCGACCACTACATGGCGGCGATCCGCCGGACCATGGAGCCGCCGTCGACGGACATCCCGCTCAGCGGGCGCCAGCACCGCGGGTACAGGCTGTTCCGGACGGCGATGAAGGACCTGTTGTCGGCGATCCCCGACTCCTACGAGCAACTGGCGGCCCGCGCGCCCGAGTTGGCCGAGGCGCGGGGCGCGCTCCTGGAAGCCGACCTCGTGGACGCCGAACGGCACGTCACCCTCGCGTACTCGCTGGTGCACCTGCGCCGTTCCATCGCCCAGCGGCCCGAGGGCCCCGACAACGCCGTCGCCGAACTACGGCTCATGCGCCACCGCCGCGCGGCCCAGTACGCCCCCCTGATCCGCTTCGGGGACCACTACATCGCGGACGCCGTGGCCGGCCTGCGCCACTCGTGAGCCCGGCCGTCCACCGTCCGCACTCCCGGCAGGAGAGACCCGATGCCCGGCACCCCGCACCACACCGCCCTCGCCGCGGACTGGAACCTGGATCCGGCCGATGCCGACGCGTGCCGGCGCCTGGCCCGCTCCCTGTCCGCCGGTGGGCAGGACCGGGTCGACAGCCCCGAGTGGGTGGCCCGGGCCCGGGACGCCTGGGACGAGCTCCCGCTGCCGCTGCGCCGTGCGGTGCGCCGGTTCCGCAGGAGCTCCGGCCCGCACGGCACCCTGGTGATCGGCGGCCTGCCCGTCGACGAGGCGGCCCTGCCCCCGACACCGGCCGTGCCCGGCTCGGTCCAGCGCCGGGCCACCGTCCCCGCCGCGCTGCTCACCATGGTGGCCTGCGGGCTCGGCGAGCCGCTCGCCTACCTGGCCGAGAAGTCCGGCGCTCTCGTGCAGGACGTGGTGCCCGTGCCCGGGCAGGAGGCCTTCCACGGCAACGCCGGATCGGTGCCGCTGTCCTTCCACACCGAGAACGGCTTCCACCCCCACCCGCCGGACTACGTGGTCTTCCTGTGCCTGCGCGCCGACCACGACCGGATGGCCGGGATGCGCGTCGCCGGCATCCGCCAGGCGCTGCCGCTGCTCACCCGGGCCGACCGGGAGGCCCTGTTCGCACCGGAGTTCATCACCACGCCACCGCCCTCCTTCGGCCCGGACGCCGCGAGCGGAGCCGGAGCCGAACCCCGGCCGGTGCTGTTCGGCGCATCGGAGGACCCCGACATCCGCATGGCCCAGCTCGTCACCACCCCGCTCACCCCTCGGGCCACCGCCGCGCTGGCCGAGTTCGGCCGGGCCTGCGAGGAGACCGCCCGCACCCTGCGCCTGGCCCCCGGTGACCTGGTCGTCGTCGACAACCGCGTCACCGTCCACGGCCGTACCGCGTTCCGGCCCCGCTACGACGGGGCGGACCGCTGGCTGCAACGCACCTACGTCGCCGTCGACCTGCGCCGCTCCCGGGATCACCGTCCCCAGGACGGCCAGGTACTCGCCCGCTGACCGGCCCGGAGCGGCGGCCGGCCCGGTGCCGGACCGAGCCCCGCCCGTCGCGAGCGTGTCGGCGATCGACGGCGCGCCCGTTGCCGCCCCCGGGCCCGCAGGTCCGGGGGCGGCGGCGCGGGATGCGCCGTCAGCAGCAGCCGTGCCACTGGTAGTCGGTGGGGATTTCGAGCCCGGCAACGGGGTCGTCGGCGTTCGCGTCGCTGTTCGCGTCGGCGACGGAGTGGATGGTGGTGCCCTTCTTGATGGTCTCGGCGACCTTGATGTCCTTGATCTCCTCCGGCGGGACCGTCAGCGGGTTCGCGGAGAGGATCACCAGGTCGGCGAGCTTGCCGACCTCGATGCTGCCCTTGCGGTCCTGTTCGAAGTACTGGTGGGCGGCGTTGATGGTGATGGACTTGACCGCGTCGAGGGCCGACACGCACTGCTCGGGGCCGAGGACGACCTGGTCGGTGCGGGTGCGGCGGGTGACCTGGCTGGAGAGGATGGCGATCGAGTTGGGCAGGGCGACCGGGGCGTCGTGGTGCGAGGTGTAGATCATCCCCCGGTCCACGGCCCAGCGGGCGGGGGAGATGGTGGCGGCCCGCTCCGGCCCGAGGACGGTCTTGCGGTACCAGTCGCCCCAGTAGTACGTGTGCATGGAGAAGAAGGACGGGATGATGCCCAGGCGGTCGAAGGCCTCGATCTGCTCCTCGCGGGCGGTCTGGGCGTGGATCGCCACCGTCCGCCGGTCGCCGGAGTCGGCCTCCCCGGCGGCGGTGCCGACCGCCTCGATGAACTGGTCGATCGCGGCGTCCCCGTTGACGTGGGCGAGCACCTGCCAGCCCTTGGCGTACGCGGTGCGCACCTGGTCGAGCACGACCTCGGGGTCCTCGATGGTGGGGTAGCCGCGGTAGCCCTCGGGGGTGCCGTCCGGCCGCTCCTCGTAGGGCTCGGTGAGCCAGGCCGTGCGGCCCTGCGGGGATCCGTCCAGGTACATCTTCACGCCGGCCGCGCGCACACCCCGGTGGTACTCCTGGCTCGCGCCGACCGGGTCCGGCTCCGGTGCGGCCGTCGCCTCGTCGGCCCGCGCGTAGGCGACGACGTCGATCTTGAACGGCACAACGGCGGCGGCGTCCCGCAGGGCCTTCAGGTTCTTCAGCGTGGCGCCGCCCTCCTGGACGGTCGTGAAGCCGAAGCTCGCGGCCGACGCCACGCCCTTGCTGAAGAGGGCGGCCAGTGCGGTCAGCGGCAGCCCTTCGGTGGCCTTTTCGGAGGCCGGGCTGAAGGCCGTCTCCTCCAGGACGCCGTTGGGCTCGCCGTACGGCCGGGCCACGGGGCCGGGCCGGCGGCGGATGACGCCGCCGTCCGGGTCCGCGCTGGCCTTGGTGTAGCCCAGCTCCCGCAGGCCGCGGCTGTTCACCGCCCCGAGGTGGAAGGACTGGTGGATGGCCAGCACCGGCCGGGTGGTGGACACCTTGTCGAGGTCCTCGCGGGTGGGGTGCCGGCCCTCGGCGAGCATGGCGTCGTCGTAGCCGAACCCGATGATCCACTGGGAGAAGGCGCCCACCGGGGTCTTCGCCCACGCGCGCAGCTTCTCCTGGAGCGAGGCGATGTCGGTGACGTCGCCGTCGGGATCGGCCAGCAGGTTGGCGAGGGTGGCCTGCAGGCCGATGCCGCCCAGGTGCCCGTGGGCGTCGATGAACCCGGGCAGCAGGGCGCGGCCGGCGAGGTCGCGCACCTGTGTTCGCGGCCCCTGCCAGCGGTCGACGGCCTCCCGGTGGTCACCCACGTGGACGATGACACCGTCCTTGACGGCCACCGCCTCGGGGCCGGGAGCGGACTCCTGGGCATCGGCGGCGACCGTCACGATCTCCCCGCCGTGGAAGATGACATCGGCCTCGTCGTACGGTGCCGCGGCCCGGGCACCGCCGTCGTCCGTCGTCCCTGCCGGCTGACCGCTCATTCCGGTTCCCTCCTGTTACCGCTGGCTACTCCTGGTGCTCACCTGCCTACCCATGGCAACCGGATCGCGAACCCGGCTCCTGCCGCGGCCGGGTCCATGGGCGAGCGGCCGGCAGGAGGGGCGAGGCCGACCGGGGGCCGCAGGGGGGATGACGAGTGGGTGGCGCCGGGCGCGTGAAAACGGGAGCGGCGCCGGCGTGGAGGAGGGGGAGGAGGTTCCGGCCCCGGGCGACCCGGTGGCCGTCGCCACCGGCATGCGGTCGGTGACGACGGTGACGACGGTGATGCGGGGGCGGGCCGGCGGGCGCGCGCGTACGGGGCCGTGCCGGAGTCCCGGCACGGCCCGACGGATCGGCCCCCGCGGTGTGCACAGTGGCGGCCCGGAGACCGGGCACCGTCGGCTGCGCCGTCGGGGTCCGGACCGCACCCCGGGGCGGTGACGGCATCGCCGCCGGTGTGTCGGTCAGAGGGTGTACATGGCGGCGTACGGCGGGGTGATCCGCTCCTGTCGGGTGCCGAAGTCGACGAGGACCGCGGGGTAGGCCCCGTCCTCCACCGCGATGACGCGGCCGAGACCGTACTTGTCGTGGCTGATGCGGTCGCCGACCGCGAAGTGTTTGGGCGGTGCTTCGGGCCGGGGCTTGAAGGGACTGGTGGGCAGAGGGCGTCGGACTGCCGGTGATTTCGTCATCCTGGTCAGTATGCTCCGAAAATCGAGGGAACGGGCCGTCCCGGCGGGGGTGAATCCGTTGCCGGTCATCCTCGGGGCGGCCCGTCCTCCCGGCGTGGCGAAAGTCGCGACCGGGCCGGGGCGGGGCGGGGCGCCCCCAATCTCCCCGTGGCAACCGGTTGTTGCGGTCCCCCTGGGGGTGAGGGGCACGCCCGGAAGGGTGAAGCGAAAATATTCGCGTGGTTATCCGCCGCGGCGGCCCGAAGTCTGCTACGGTTGTTTTAGTTGCAGTTGTGGTTCCCATGAACTTTGTGTGCGCCTGCTCTTCGCAGGCGCATTTTTTGTTTTCCGGCTCTTTCCCGGAGGGTTCTCATCGCGGCGACTCGAAAGTCTGCATGGTGCAGGCTTCGGACAGTCTCTCGAAGGAGATTTCTCATGGCTACTGGCACCGTGAAGTGGTTCAACGCGGAAAAGGGCTTCGGCTTCATCGCGCAGGAGGGTGGCGGCGCGGACGTGTTCGCCCACTACTCGAACATCGTTGCCCAGGGCTTCCGTGAGCTCGTTGAGGGCCAGAAGGTCGAGTTCGACGTCACGCAGGGCCAGAAGGGCCCGCAGGCCGAGAACATCCGCCCGCTGTAGTCCTCTGCTCCGGCTTTCGCCCGGCAGAAAAAGGGGCCCGTACCGTGCGTCGCGCACGGTGCGGGCCCCTTTTGCCGTACCGGGGTGGAAGCCCCTCGCCGTCGGGCGGTCAGTTGCCGCCGTGGACCAGGTTGAGCGAGAAGCCGTCGCCGGTGGGGACGGACGGCGTCCGGACCGTCGTCACCCCGGTCGCGGCGTCGTAGTACCAGCCCGAGCCGGCCGCGTCGAGCGCGGCCGCCGAGTCCAGCCGGGGCAGCGGGCCCGCGTCGCCGGCCACCAGGCGCGGGGCGGGGCGGCCGTGCACGGTGAGGCGGTACGACCGCTGGGCCGGCTTGCCGGCGTAGTCGCCCTCGCTGGCGCCGATGCGGACGTTGGTCACGGCGCGGTTCGTGTGCACGTCCACCCGCTGGGTGGCCGAGGAGCCGGCGTTGAACTGCCGGGTGACGCCGTCGTCCTCGTACAGGGTGTAGGAGGAGTCGCCCGCGGCCTGCGGGTAGAGGTCGTAGTCGAGCTCGGAGCGGTCCCGGTTCTCCCAGGACAGCGTGCCCTTGGGCCACATCGGGACGATCGCGCCGCCGCGGACGAACAGCGGCAGCGTGTCGAGCGGGGCGGAGTAGCCGTTGACCGTGGTCGGGCCCTGGTAGGTGCGGCCGGTCCAGTAGTCGGTCCAGGTGCCCTCGGGCAGGTAGATGCCGTCGCGCACGGTGGTGTCCGAGTAGACCGGCGCGACCAGGAAGTCGGGCCCGGCCAGGAACTCGTACTTGGCGTTCGGGCCGAGGGCGTTCGGGTCGTGCGGGTACTCCAGGGCCAGCGGGCGGACCGCGCCGACGCCGGTGCGGGTGGCCTCCGCGGAGAGGGTGTACATGTACGGCAGCAGCCGTTCCTTGAGCTGCAGGTACTTGCGGTTGATCGAGGTGTAGGGCTCGCCGTCCAGCCAGGGCTGCTGGTCCCGCTGCTGCTTGCCCGTCATGTCCCGGGCCCAGCCGTCCATGGTCATGATCGCCGGGAGGAAGGCCTTCCACTGCAGGTCGCGGGCGTACATCTTGGGGTCCCGGCGGTAGATCGAACCGACGTCGCCGGTGTTGTAGGCGATGCCGGACATGGTGGCGCCGGCATAGGTCGGGATCTGCCAGCGGATGTAGTCCCAGGACAGGCTCTGGTCACCGCTCCACAGCACGCCGCAGCGCTGCGCGCCGGCCCAGGAGACCGGCAGCCAGACGAAGCCGCGGGCGTCGCTGTTGTCCTCGATGCCGGCCTTGGCCTGGTCGCAGGCGTTCAGCGCGAAGTCGTAGCCGTTGCCGACCCAGGCCACGTCGAGCTTGCGCACCCGCACGCCGGCCTTGACCTCCTCGGCCTGGTTGGGCAGGCCGTTCTGGGTCCACAGACCGAGCTGGGCGTGGTCCTTGCGCAGGCCCGTGCCGGTCTGCGGCAGGTTCTCGTAGCCGCAGCCGTAGCCGTCGTTGACCAGCATCCAGCCCAGCGGCATCTGGTTGTCCACGTAGCCGTCGGCGACCTTCAGCGCGTCCAGGGTGTGGCGCTCGCCGCGGTTGGCGTTGTGCAGGTAGCAGTCGGAGTCGCCGGGCTCCAGCCCGTAGACGGGCGGCATGAAGGGCTTGCCGACCAGGTCGGTGTACCGGCCGATCACCGCCTTGACGTCACCGGTGAAGTAGTAGGCGTCCAGGCGGCGTTCCTGCTGCCCGGTGCGGACGGGCGAGCCGAAGTCGTAGATCCCGGGCGTGAAGGTGTTGCGGAAGACGCCGTAGCCGGCGGAGGACACGTAGAACGGCTGGGAGTTGTTCCAGCCGCCCTCGTTCCAGTCGGTGCTGTTGGCGACGTGGACGGTCCGGTCGCGGTGCGAGAAGGAGCCGTTCTGCTCGCCGCCGCCGAAGAACTGCTCGTCCGCGCCGCGCACCAGGCTCTGCCGCAGTCCGCCGGTGCTCCAGCGCAGTGGAGCGCTCTCCTGCCAGAGGGCGGTGCGGTCGTCCGCCTTGTACAGGCCGAACCGCAGCGGGTGCTTGTAGACCCGCAGGACCAGGCCCTTGGAGCGGATGCCGTAGTACGCCCCGGCGTCGAAGGTGCTGGTGTCGCGCTGCGGCTCGGGCTGCGTGCGGACGATCGTGCTGCCCGCCGGATCGGTGAGGACGCCGTCCGGGGCGGCCCGCAGGCGCAGCTGGTCGTCGGCGAGGAAGTCGACCCGGGCCTTCAGGGTGCCCGCGGAGATGTCGTAGCTGCCCTGGGAGCCGCCGAAGCCGGTCAGGTCGCCGGCGTCGGCGGTCTGCGGCAGGTAGGCGGTGCCGGTGTAGGAGCCGCCGTGGACGTCATAGGGGACCACCAGGACGCGGTAGGTGCCCGAGGCCTTCGGGATCACCGTGGCCTCCGGGTCGGCGGTGCCCGCGCTGCTGGCCACCTGCTTGCCGGTGGCGTCGTAGATGTAGAGGTCGAAGTCGTCGGTGGGGTTCCGCCAGCGGACGGACACCGGGACGCCGCCCTCCGGATTGTCGTCCCAGTAGCCGGCCGGCACGTTCACGGTGAGGTCGAAGTGGTCGCAGACCGTGCCGCCCGGGTCCTGCGCGGCCGGGGGGCAGCTGCCGGGGTCGCCGAGGGTGCCCTTGGCGTACTGCGGGCTCTGCCAGGTGACGCTCTGGTGGCCCTGGTCGAGGACGGCGGAGCCGGGGGTCGCGGCCCGGGCGGGCAGGACGGGCCCGGCCAGGGCGGGTAGGACGGCCAGGGCCGCGGTGAGGGCGGCCCGGCGGAGGTGGGGCCGGAGTAGGCGCACGGTGGTGTCTCCGTTCGACGTTGAGGAGGTGGGCGGTCAGGACCTGCCGGACGCGCCCGGGCGGGCGAGGAGGCGCGGAGGTGACGGGGCACGCGGTGGTGAGAGGGCGAACGGCGCCGGTCAGGGACGGTGCCGGTCCCCGAGGACGACGGACCGGGTGAGGTGCCGCGGCCGGTCCGGGTCGCAGCCCCGCGACTCGGCCACCGCGACGGCCAGCCGCTGGGCCCGGACGAGGTCGGCCAGCGGGTCCAGGTCGCCGTCCGTTCCACCGGATCCGGCGACCAGGAGGGCGCCGGCCCGGGTGATGTCCTCGGCGAGCCCGGCGGGCGGCGCGCCGAACACCCAGGCCACCCGGCCCGGTTCGGCGATGCTGATCGGCCCGTGCCGGTACTCCATCGCCGGGTACGCCTCGGTCCAGGCGCCCGCCGCCTCGCGCAGCTTCAGCCCGGCCTCCAGCGCCAGCCCGTACGTCCAGCCGCGCCCGAGGAAGGTGAACTGCCCGGCGTCGCGCAGTTCGGCGGACAGCGGCACCGCGACGGCCCGTTCGGCGTCCCGGACCGCGCGGGACAGCGGGTGGACTCCGGCCGGAAGCGCGCCCTCGGCTTCCAGGTGGGCGCGCAGCAGGGCGAGCACGCTGGTGGCGAAGCGGGTCTGCACGACGGACCGCTCGTCGGCGAAATCCAGGACGGCGACGGCGTCGGCGAGCGCCGCGACCGGGGTGGCGGGATCGGCGGTGACGGTGCTGGTGGGCACCCCGGCCGTACGGGCCCGGCCGAGCAGGTCGAGCACCTCGGTGGTGGTGCCGGAGCGGCAGATGGCCAGGATCCGGTCGTAGGCACGCCCGGGCGGGAACTCCGAGGCGGCGAAGGCGTCCGTGGTCCCGTGGCCGCCGCCCTCGCGCAGGGCCGCGTAGGCCTGGGCCATGAACCAGGAGGTGCCGCAGCCGACGACGGCGATCCGCTCGCCCCGGCGGGGCAGGGCGGGGGCGTGCCGCGGCAGGGAGTCGGCGGCGCGGCGCCAGCAGTCGGGCTGCGAGGCGATCTCGGCGGCGGTGCGGGAGGGCGTGCCTGCGGTGCCTGCGGTGCCTGCGGTGCCTGCGGGGTCGGGGGTGCCGACGGGGTCGGGGCTGGCGGGGGCCATGCGGCGGGCTCCTTCGAAGAGGCGGCGGACTTTCAACCCGTGGGTGCGGTCGGCTACTTGACCGATCCGGCGGTCAGTCCCGAGACCACGTGCCGCTCGATCAGGGCGAACAGCACCACGACCGGCACGATCGCGACGACCGACCCGGCGAACAGGTAGTTCCACTCGACGGTGTAGTTGCCGATGAAGCTGTTGATCCCGACGGTGAGCGGCTGGCTCCCCGGCTCGGTGGACAGGGTCAGGCCCATCACGAACTCGTTCCAGGCCGAGATGAAGGTGAAGATCACCGCGGTGACCACGCCCGGCATGGCCAGCGGCAGGACCACCCGGCGCAGGGCCCCGAGCCGGCCGAGGCCGTCGAGCAGCGCGGCCTCCTCCAGTTCCACCGGGATGGCCGAGATGTAGGCGGTGAGGATCCAGATCGCGAAGGCCAGGTTGAAGGCGGCGTTGCAGAGGATCAGCGTCCAGACCGAGTTGAGCATGCCGAGCCGGTAGAACTCGCGGTAGAGGCCTACCAGCAGCGAGGTCGGCTGGAACATCTGGGTGACCAGGACGAGCAGCAGGAAGAGCCGCCGGCCCCGGTACCGGACCCGGGCGGTGCAGTACGCGGCGGGCAGGGCGACCAGCAGCGCCAGCACGGTGGACCCGCCGGCGACCAGCA
This sequence comes from Kitasatospora sp. NPDC057738, assembly GCF_042798815.1. Taxonomy (NCBI): domain Bacteria; kingdom Bacillati; phylum Actinomycetota; class Actinomycetes; order Kitasatosporales; family Streptomycetaceae; genus Kitasatospora; species Kitasatospora sp. NPDC057738. The sequence continues at coordinate 37,493 of NZ_JBHVJT010000066.1, forward strand.
GGGTGACCCTCAGGTTGCCGCCGAGGGTGGAGTCGCGCCAGACGCCGACGAAGTTGGACCAGGCGAAGTGGTGCGGCAGGTAGCCCGCGTCGCGCAGCTCGTCGGCCGGGCGCAGCGCCGTGACGACCATCTCCAGGTACGGGAGCAGGAAGACCGCCGCCAGCAGCCAGGCGACGCCGGCGAGCACGACGGTGCGCGGCCGGATCGGGCGACGGCCGCGCCGCGCCCTCAACTCTCCTCCCCGTTCCAGCGGCTGACCTTGAGGAAGGCCAGCACCATCAGCACCACCAGCGCGAAGTTGACCACCGAGACGGCCGCGGACTCGCCGATGTCGGTGCTCTTCACCTGGTACATGAACACCGTGGTGGTGGCCGTGTCGCTGCTCGGGCCGCCCCTGGTCATGGCCCAGATGACGGGGAAGGAGTTGAAGACGTTGATCAGGTTGATGACGACGCCGACCAGGAAGGCCGGGCGCAGCAGCGGCAGGGTGATCCGCCGGTAGGTCTGCCAGGGCGAGGCGCCGTCCGTCCGGGCCGCCTCGTACACGTCGGCGGGGACGGTCTGCAGGCCGGCGAGCAGGGTGTAGGTGGTGAACGGCAGCGAGACGAAGACCGCGACGAACACCATCCAGGGCCAGGCCGTCGCGGGGGTGCCGAGCCAGTCCCGGGGGCCGTCGATCAGGCCGAGGTCGGTCATGGCGGTGTTGAGCACGCCGGCGGTGCGGTCGAGCATCCACCGGAAGCCGATGGCGGTCATCAGCACCGACGCGGCCCAGGGGACGATCAGGGCCCAGCGGGCGTACCGGCGGCCGGGGAAGCGCTGGTCGAAGAGCTGGGCCAGGCCGAGCGAGAACAGCATGGTCAGGCCGACCACGACGGCCGTCCAGACCACGGTGGCGAGCAGCACGTGGCCGAGGTCGGCCTCGCCGAAGAGCTTGCGGTACTTGTCCAGGCCGGCCGGGCCCCGGACGAAGCCGCTGGTGCTGATGCGCAGGAAGGAGGTGCGGACCATCTCGTAGACGGGCCACAGGACGACGGCGAGGATCAGCAGGACGGCCGGGGCGATCCAGGGCAGCGGCCCGAGCCGGCCCGGGCGGGAGACCGACGGCGCGGCGCGGCGCGGCGGCCTCGCGGACGGCGGCCTCGCGGACGGTGCGGGGGAGCCGGCGGCGGCGCCGGGGCCGCTGGGGGAGCCGGTGGTGGGGGAGCCGGGGGTCGTGGGGGACCCGGCGGCGGGGGAGCTGGAGGTCACTGGGGTGCCTTCCGCGGGGTCACTTGTCGGCGACGGCGTCCTGGGCCTTCTTCTGCAGGTCGCCGAGCACCTTGGCCGGGTCGCCGGAGACGGCGCTGCCGACGCTCTTCTTGAGCTCGGCCGAGACGACGTCCCAACTGGTGTCGCCCAGCGGGTAGAAGGCGGCGTGCGGCAGCGGGGCGAAGAACGGTTCGAGGTCCGGGTGCTTGCCGCCGGTGGTCATCGCGCGCAGCGTGTCCTGGGTGACCGGCATCAGGTTGTAGGTCTCGTCGAACCGGAGCATGTTGTCCTCGGTGTACGCGAAGTCGAGGAACTTCCTGATCTGCTCGCGGTGGCCGTTCTTCTTGAAGGCCATCGTCCAGTCCGCGACGCCGAGGGTGCTGGTGAGCGGGCCCGCCTTGCCGGGGACGGGGGCCACTCCGTAGTCGACCTTGCCCGCCTGGGCCATCCGGATCAGTGACGGGTGGCCGTTGAGCATGGCGGCCTTGCCCGCGGCGAAGTCGGCGAAGGCGGTCTTGCGGTCGGTGGTGGCCGGGTTGGGGTAGGTGAGGCCGGGGCCCACGAGGTTGGACTTGAGCCAGGAGAAGGTGTCGATGTCGGCCTGGCTGTCGAGGGTGTACCCGCCGTCCTTGTCGGTGGGGCCGCCGCCGTTGCCGAGTTCCCAGAGCATGCTCTCGCCCTGGGCCTCCTCCGGGCCGAGCGGCAGCGCGTACGGGGTGACGCCGGGCGCCGCGGCCTTGATCTGCTCGGCGTCCTTGCGCAACTCCTCCCAGGTGGTGGGGGGTTGGGTGATGCCGGCCTGCCGGAGGATCGCCTTGTTGTAGAACAGGAGCCGGGTGGAGGAGACGAACGGTATGCCGTACTGCACGCCCTTGACCTCGCCGGCCTTGGCGAAGCTGTCGATCAGGTTGCTGCGGGTGGCGGGCGACAGGACGTCCTGCGCCTTGTAGAGGAGGTCGTCGGCGACCTTGTCGGCGTAGCCGCCGGTCTGCAGGACGTCCGGTACGTTGCCGCTCTGGATCATCGTCTTGACCTGCTGGTCGATGTCGTTCCAGTTCACCACCTGGACGTCGACCCTGATGTCGGGGTTGGCGGCGGTGAAGGCGGAGGCGACGCCGTTCCAGTAGGCCTTGGAGCTGTTGGACTCCTTGTCGCCGTAGTCGGCGGCGACCAGTTTGAGCGTCACCTTGCCGTCGGCGTCCGTGCCGCCGCCACTGCCGCTGCCGCAGGAGGTGAGGGCGAGGGCGCCGAGGGCGCACACCGTGAGGAGGGCCGGCACACGTTTGTCCACCGCAGTTACCGCCTTCGTATGCGCTTGATGGGTGATCGGAGATGCTTGATACACGCTGATTCTGCGCAGGTGCGAAAGAGCTTCCTGTGTTAGTGAGTTCATGTCAACCGTTGCGGTGACAGAAACGCCCGGCCGGGAGGCCCGGCCGGGCGTTGCGTGAGGAGGTGCGGGATCCGGGCCCGCGGGATCCGGGGTCTGCGACTTCCGGGCTTCCCGACTTTCGGGACCCGGGCCCGTGGGGCCGGCGGCCCGGCGTCAGGCGCGCAGGACCCGTACCCCGTCGGCGGCGATCGCCTCCTCCTGCTCCGCCGTGACCTCGGCGTCGGTGACCAGGTCGTGGACCTCGGAGAGCGGGCAGATCCGGGCGAAGGTGACCCGGCCGATCTTGCTGCTGTCGGCGAGGACGACCGACCGCGCGCTGCTGCGCAGGAACGCGCGGTCGGTCTGGGCCTCCATCTCGTCGTGCGTGGTGCAGCCCTCCTGGGGGGTCAGGCCGTCCACGCCGATGAACGCGATGTCGAGGTGGTACTGGGCGAGCATCCGGTCGGCGGCCGGCCCCACCAGTTCGTAGCTGGTGGTCCGGGCGATGCCGCCGACCACCACCAGGCGGATGTCCGGCCGGACGATCAGGTCGGCCGCGATGTTGACGGCGTTGGTCACGATGGTGATCCCGCCGCGTTCGGCCAGGACGCGGGCCAGCTCGCTGGTCGTGGTGCCGCCGGTCAGGCCGACCACCGCGCCGTCTGGCACCAACCGGTCGGCCGCCAGGGCGATCCGGCGCTTCTCCGCCTGCCGCGTGCCGTGCTTGTGGCGCAGCGGCAGTTCGAGGTTGACGGCGCCGGTGACCGCCCCGCCGCGGGTGCGGTGCAGCAGGCCCTGGTCGTGGAGTTCCTGCAGGTCCCGGCGGACGGTGGCCGCCGACACCCGCAGGAGCCCGGCCAGCTCGTGCACGTCGGCGCTGCCCGTCTCGGTGAGGTGCGTGAGGATCCGGGAGGTGCGGTCAGCTTTGAGCATGGCGGAAGTCTAGTGCCGTTCGTGCGAGGGACGATCTTTGCGCGGAGCTGCGTGGAACCGCCCGGAACGGGAGCGGTGCGCTCGCCTCCGGGGGCGGCTCCCCGGGTTGGGCCGGTTCAACGGCCACCGACCGGGCCGGTGCTGTCGCGGACGACGAGCTCGGGGCGCAGCAGCTGGATCGAGTTGGCCGGGCTGCCGGAGCGGGTGAGGGCGCGCAGCAGCAGTTCGACCGCTTCCCGGGCCATCTCCCGCTTGGGGATGGCCACGCTGGTGAGCGCCGGTCGGGCCACGCCGACCTCCGGGTTGTCGTCGTGCCCGACGATCGACAGGTCGTGGGGCACGGAGCGGCCCGCTTCCCGGGCGGCCTCCAGCGCCCCCAGGGCGAGGACGTCGTGGGTGGCGAAGAGCGCGGTGATCGTCGGGTCGGCGGTGAGCGCCGCCGTCGCCGCGGCGAAGCCGCCCGCGGGGGTGGGTTCGCGCGCGGTGTGGACGGCGTGGTCGGGGACGGTCAGGCCGTCGCCGGCGAAGGCGCGCCGGAAGCCCGCCACCCGCGGGGCGTGGTCGGGGCTGGCGAGCACCGCGACGCGCTCGTGCCCGAGTTCGCGCAGGTGGCGCCCGGCCAGGTGGCCGGCCCGCTCGTAGTCGATGGTGACCACGGGGAAGCGGTCGGGGGCGTCGGTCTCCCAGGCGCACAGGGCGACCGGGAAGGAGGCCTCGGCCAGCAGCGGCAGGTGGTCGATCAGGTCCCGGTCGCCGGCGATCAGCAGCGCGTCCACCGAGCGGCTGGTCAGGCTCGCCAGGTGCCGCTTGGCGCGCTCGCCGTCGAGCCGGGTCGTGCAGAGCAGCAGGTGGTAGCCGTTCGCGTCGAGGACGTCCTCGACCTCCTCGACGATGTCGGGGTAGAAGGAGCCCGTCACCGTGGGGACCAGCAGGCCCACCGTCCGGGTGGCGCCGGTGGCGAGGGAGCGCGCGACCAGGTTGGGGGTGTACCCCAGTTCCCCGATCGCGGCGCGCACCCGGGCCGCGGTCGCCGGGCTCACGGCCCCCCGCCCCCGGATGACGTTGGAGACGGTCTGCTTCGTGACCCCGGCGCGCTCGGCCACGTCCTGCATCGTCACCATGACTGGATCCTTCGGCTTTACCGGTCAACTTGCTTTCGGTGAAAGGTAGGGCACCGGTGAAGGGGCGTCAAGGTAGATCAAACCCCAGCTCCGGTGCGCAACTTGAGAGCCCCTTGCGCAATCGGTGTCGAAGCGCCGCAGTCCGGAGCAGGTTTTTGCAAGGACTCTTGATTTACCGGTCAACCCGACCGTATCGTCCCAGCCATCCAGCCGCTCCCCGTCCTCGGGCCCCGGCTGACGACACGTCCGCGCGGCATCTCGCGCCTCCGAGAGGAACCACCCATGGGGAGAACGACCATGCCCGCCGCCCGCATCATCGGGGCGGCCACCGCCGTCGCCCTCGCGCTCGGAGCGAGCGCCTGCGGCAGCGGCTCGGAGGGCGGCGCGAAGGCCGCCGGCAGCTTCACCTACTGGTCGATGTGGCGCGCCGACGAGCCGCAGGCCAAGGTGCTGAAGGCCGCGATCGACGACTTCACCGCCACCACCGGCGCCAAGGTGGACGTCACCTGGGCGGGCCGGGACATCGCCAAGAAGATCGGACCGGCGATCGCCGCCAACCGGGCCCCGGACCTGTGGGACGAGTCCGACGACAAGGTCTACGGCACCACCGCCGCGGCCGGCCAGGCACTGGACCTCTCGCCGGTGCTGCAGCTGCAGGTGCCCGAGGAGAACGTCCCGGTCTCCCAGGTCGTCCCGGCCAAGTACTTCGAGATGCTGCCGAAGGACCCGTCCGGCTCCAACCACTACGTGATCCCGTACGAGGTGGTCACCAACGCCATGTTCTACAACGCGGCCGACCCGGCGATCGCCGCCGCCATGCCCAGTCCGCCCACCGACTGGGCCGGACTGCTCAAGGTCTGCGACGCGCTGAAGACGGCCGGGAAGGCGTGCATCGCCTCCGAGGGCGAGGACCCCTGGAGCAACGCGCTGTACTTCGACTACCTGCTCAACGGGGCGGGGGTGAACGTCGCGCAGCTCGCCGCCGACAAGTCCGGCGCGACCTGGGACGATCCGGCGGTCCTCGCCGCGGCGCAGCAGGTGGAGCAGCTGGTGAAGGGCGGCCACCTGATCGAGGGCTACGACGCCACCAAGTACCCCGCGCAGGAGACCAACTGGGCGGGCGGCAAGGCCGCCTTCTACATGGACGGCAACTACGTCACCGCCGAGGTGGCCAATCAGGTCCCGGCCGGCTGGAGGACGGCGTCGATGCTGCCGCCCACCGCGAAGACCCCGGATGCCGGCCTGTTCGGCTTCGCGATCCCCAAGCGGGCCAAGAACGCCGCCGCCGCACAGAAGTTCATCGCCTTCTTCCTGCAGAAGAAGCACCTGTCCGGGATCTCCACCACCGCGCTCAACCTCACCCCGCGCAGCGACATCCCGGCCCCCGCCGAACTGGCCGACGTCCAGAAGGCCCTGGAGGCCCCGACCGTGCGCCTCGGCTTCGACGGGGTGGCCGGCAGCTGGCTGCCCAAGGTCCTGAACGAGAACTACCTGGACTTCTGGCACGGCAAGACCACGGCCGACCGGTTCGTCGCCAAGTGCAAGGCCGACCAGGTCACCTACTGGCAGACCCAGGGCTGACGGTGGCGACGACGATCGACAACCCGCCCCGGACGGACGCCGTCCCGGGCCGGTCCGAGCGCGCCGCCCGCTCCGGCGTCGGCCCGCTGGAGCGCCAGCGCCGCCGGGTGTTCTGGCCCTTCACCGCGCCCGCGCTGATCGTGTACGCGGTGCTGTTCGTCGCCCCGGTCGGCTACGCCCTGTGGACCAGCCTGTACGCGTGGGACGGCATGGGCGAGATGGAGTGGCGCGGCCCGCGGAACTACCTCCTGCTGTTCCAGGACCCGAGGTTCCGCACCTCGCTGTTCAACACGCTCGAACTGATGGTCGTCGGAGGCACGATCACCTTCGTGCTCAGCTTCGCGCTGACCCTGGTGCTGCGCGAGATGCGGGCCAGGCTGTTCGCCCGGTCGGTGCTGTTCTTCCCCTCGCTGGTCAACGGCATGGTCTTCGGCATCGCCGCCGGGTTCCTGTTCTCGCCCACCGGCCCGGTCAACCAGGCGCTGAAGCTCCTCGGGGTGACCACACCGCCCAAGTGGCTGTCGACGGACAACCTGCTCCCGATGGTCCTGGGCACCCTGGTCTGGACGGCGACCGGCTACTACACCTCCATCATCATGGCGGCGGTCGACCAGATCCCCGACTACCTCTACGAGGCGGCCGAACTCGACGGCGCCGGCGCCTTCCAGCGCTTCCGGCACATCACCCTGCCGTGCGCCTGGGACGTCATCGCGGTCTGCGCGGTGCTGTGGACCGTCAGCTCGGTGAAGATCTTCGAGCTGATCCTGCTCTACGGCGGAAGCACCAACGCCTATCCGCCGGTGAGCAGTTGGAACACCGCCGTGTACGTGTACGCCGAGGCCTTCCCGCAGGGCACCGTCCCCCGGCTGGGCACGGCCACCGCCGCCGCGATCGTCAGCCTGGCCATGGTCACCCTGATCACCGTCGTGCTGCGCCGCCTGCTGCGCCGCGAACCGATCGAGTACTGACCCTCGCGTCCCGGCTCCCCGCACCCAACCGGAAAGGTCCCTCCCGTGCGACGCAGTAACCGACCCACCGGACTCGCGAGCAGGATCGGCACGACCGCCGTCTGGATCGTCGTCGCCGCCGACCTGCTGCTGGTCCTGTGGATCCTGCTGACCTCGCTGCGCAGCGGCCCCGACATCCTGCGGCACGGCTTCGGCCTGCCGACCAGCCCGGACACCGGCAACTACACCACCGCGCTCGACGAGGGCGGCTTCGCGCGGGCGGCCCTCAACAGCGTGCTCACCGCCGGCCTCTCCTCCGTGGTCGCCGTCGCCCTCGCCGCCCCCTGCGCCTACGCCCTCGCCCGGCGCCGCTCGCGGACCTCCTCGGCACTGACGATGAGCTTCGCCATGGGCCTCGGCGTGCCCGGCCAGGTCCTGGTGGTGCCGCTGTTCATCGGCCTGTCCCGGGTGGACCTGACCGACAGCGACCTCGGCCTCGGCCTGGTCTACGTCGGCCTGGCGATGCCGTTCACCGTCTTCCTGCTGACCGGCTTCTTCCGCGGCATCCCCGGCGTGCTGGAGGAGGCCGCCGTCCTGGACGGCGCCGGCCCGCTGCGCACCTTCGTCCAGGTGGTGCTCCCGGTCGCCCGGGGCGGGCTGGTCACCGCCTTCCTCCTGCAGTTCATCACCGCCTGGAACGAGACCCTGTTCGCCCTCGTCCTGACGAACAGCCAGGGGACGACCACCCTCCCGGTGGCGCTCTCCTCGTTCGTCGCGGCACAGCAGTTCAACGGCCTGGACTTCGGCACGATGTTCGCCGGGGTCTGCATCATCCTCGCCCCGATGATCGCGCTCTTCTCCTGGATGGGCTCGCGGATCATCCAGGGCATGACAGTTGGGATCGGCAAGTGACCTCGACCCTGCGCACCGACCCGCTCCGCATCCACGGGACCCCCGATCCGGTCGGCGGCACCCTGCCGATCCTGCACGGCCTGCCCCGGCAGACCGGCGCCGGCGCCGGGGTCGACGACGAGATGCGCCGCAACCTGGCCTACGGGGTGCCCGACACCCTGCTGCCGTACACCCGGCAGGGCGGGTACGACCGCGTCCGCACCGAGCGCGAACTCCCGTGCGTGGTACTGGAGAACGAGACCCTCACCGCGACCTTCCTGCCCTCCCTCGGCGGGCGGCTGTGGTCCCTGGTCCACCGCTCCACCGGGCGGGAGCTGCTGCACCGCAACCGGATCCTGCAGCCCGCCAACCTCGCCCTGCGCGACGCCTGGCTGGCCGGCGGGGTGGAGTGGAACCTCGGCGCCACCGGGCACTGGCCGCTGACCTGCGAGCCGCTGCACGCCGTCCGGGTGAGCGCGCCCGACGGCACCCCGGGCCTGCGGATGTACGCCTTCGAGCGGCTGCGGCGCCTGGTGCTGCGGATGGACACCTGGCTGCCCGCCGGCTCCCCGGTGCTCTACGTCCGCATCGCCGTGCACAACCCCGCGCCGACCGAGACGCCGGTCTACTGGTGGTCCAACATCGCCGTGCCCCAGGACCGGGACGTGCGCGTCCTCGGCCCGGCCGACCACGCCTTCCACTGCGACTACGTCAGCGACCTGCGCCGGGTGCCCTTCCCGGAGGTCGACGGCGCCGACCGCAGCTACCCCGGCCGTGCGGCGCGCGCCGCGGACTACTTCCTCGACCTCCCCGGCGGCGAACGCCCCTGGATCGCCGCGCTGGACGGCACCGGTGCCGGGCTCGTCCAGACCTCCACCGCCCGGCTGCGCGGCCGCAAGCTGTTCTGCTGGGGCACCGGCACCGGCGGCAGGCACTGGCAGGAGTGGCTCTCCGGCCCGGACTCCGCCTACCTGGAGATCCAGGCGGGCCTGGCCCGCACCCAGCTGGAGCACCTGCCGATGCCCGCCGGAGCCACCTGGTCGTGGACCGAGGCGTACGGGCTGCTGCAGGCCGATCCCACGGCCGTGCACGGGAGTTGGGACGCTGCCCGGAAGGCCGCCGGCGAGGCGCTGGACCGGTTGCTCCCGCCGCTGGAGCTGGAGCGGGCCGACGCCCGGGCCGGGGAGTTCGGCGCGCCCGAGGAGGTGCTGTCCGAGGGTGGCGGCTGGGCCGCGCTGGAGATCGAGGCCGGTGCCCTGCCCGCCTCGCCCGCCCTGCCCTTCGGCGAGCCGGCGGCCGCCCAGGAACCCTGGCGGCAGCTCCTGAAGACCGGCACGCTCCCGGTCTGCGACCCGCCGGCCGAGCCGGTCACCGGGGCGCACTGGCGGCGGCCGCTGGAGGCGAACGCCACGGACTGGCACGCGCTGTACCAGCTCGGGCTGCTGCGCCTGGCCGACGGGGAGCGGGAGTCCGCCCGCGAGGCGTTCGAGCACTCCGTCGCCGTCCAGCCCTCGCCCTGGGCGCTGCGCGCGCTCGCCCTCCTCGCCCCGCAGGCGCGGGAGGCCGCCGACCTCATGCTCTCGGCCCACCGACTCCGTCCGGAACTGCGGGAGTTGACGATCGAGACGCTGGAGTCGCTGCGGCGCGCCGAGCGCCCCGCCGAGGCACTCGCGCTGATCGAGGCGCTCTCCCCGGCCGACCGGGCGCACGGCCGGATCAGGCTGGCCGAGGCTGAGGCGGCGCACGCCCGCGGCGACGACGACCGGGTCCGACGGCTGCTGGCCGAGGGCATCCAGGTCGACACCATGCGCGAGGGCGAGCTCTCCCTGGACACCCTCTGGCTCGCCGTCCACCCCGGCACACCGGTGCCCCCGCAGTACGACTTCCGCATGGCGGACGGCTGACCGCCCGCCTCCCCCGGACCACTCTCCCGTTCCGCACCCCCCACAGCAGGGGCGCAACCGTGCGCCCCGCCACGGAAGAGGAGTACCAGTGCCACCTCTACGCACCCGATGGACCCGCGTCCTCGCCGCCACCGCCCTGGCGGCACTCGGCGCCGGAACCCTGGCCGCCACCCCGGCGCCCGCCGACACACCTGCCGCCGGCAAGCCGGCCCCCGCCACGTACACGGTCTCGGTCGGCAGGACAGGCTCGTACGCCTACCCCGACGACACCCAGGCCAGTCCCTACATCGACAAGGACGGTACGTTCTACTTCCAGCAGTCGCACTCGCTGTACGGCGCGAACGACTCCCGGAAGTGGAGCTTCTTCACCGGCCGGGACTTCGACAGCGCCACCAGGTCCGCCGCGATCAGCGACGCCGTCAACCCCGCCGACCCGTCGGACCGCAACGACGACACCACCGCACGCTGCAACAACAGCCCCACCGGACGGCAGTCCAGCTACGCGCCGCAGGGTTCGCACTACGCCCAGCGGAACTACTGCGACCTGGCCGGGGTCTGGGTCGACCCGGACAGCGGGGCCTGGTACGGGCTGGTGCACAACGAGTTCACCCCCCAGCCTTTCGGCGACGGCCTGCACTACGACGCGATCGACTACGCCGTCTCCACCGACCAGGGCCGGACCTGGACCATCAGGGACCACGTGCTCACCTCGCCGTACAGCACCACGCGAGGCGACACCGCGGCCTTCCCGCAGCAGACCTTCTCCTACGGCGACGGCGACCAGCGGCTGTTCGCGGACACCGCCTCCGGATACTTCTACGTCTTCTACGGCTCCCGGATCGTCGACAAGGGCGGCAGCTGGGGCGCGTTCCAGCAGCACGTCGCGCGGGCCCCGATGTCCGCCAAGATGGCGCCGGGCAGCTGGCAGAAGTGGTACGACGGCGCGTGGTCGCAGCCCGGGGCCGGAGGCCTGGAGAGCGACATGGTGCCCGCCGACGGCGCCAACCCCACCGGGTACCTCCCGCCGGCCAAGGAGTACAACCCCGCCAACCCCGGCACCGTCAGCCAGCAGATCGCGGCCGGCACGCTCGCCCCGAGCACACCGCTGTTCGTCATGAACATCAGCTACGACGCCTATCTGGGCCTCTACATCGGCACTCCGCAGGCCGTCGACCAGAGCGGCAACGCCCCGCAGCAGATCTACGCCACCAAGGACCTGGCCACCCAGAAGTGGACCCTGCTCGGCGACACCGGCAGCTACCACACCGCCTCCTGGTACCGCTGGTTCCTGGACAGCGCCAGTCTGACCGGCTCCACGATCGTCGGGAAGACCTTCCGGCAGTACTGCTCCTTCGGCTGCGCCGGCTCGGAGGGCCAGTACGTCGAGCTGACCGTCGGCTCCTCCGCGCCGGCCGCCGCGCCGGTCGACCTGACCAGGACCTACCGGATCCAGAGCGGCAACGGCCGGGTCCTCGCCCAGAGCGCCGGCGGCTCCGCCGTCACCTCCACGGCCAAGGCGGCCGGCTCCGCCCGCGAGTCCTGGCGGTTCCTGGCCGAGGGCGACGGCTCCTACCGGATCGTCAACACCGCCACCGGTCAGCTGCTGGGCGTCGACGCCACCTCGACGGCGGGCCGGGCCTGGGGCGCCGCGCTGACCGCCACCGGCGCCGCCGGCGGGAACGTCACCGTCGGGCAGCAGTGGTTCATCCTCCCCAGCAAGGCCGGGAAGGGCCGGTTCCAGCTGGTGAACCGGTACAGCGGCCTGGTGATCGGCATGTCCGGCACCTCGGGCCGGCTCGCCGAGACCGTGCCCGCCCGCTCCTGGAGCGACACCACCGGCGGCACGGTCGGCGGCGGCCGCACGGCGGCCGAGCAGACCCTCGCCCTCGCCCCGACCGGCACGGCCCCCGAGGCGGTCGTCCTCACCGCCCCCGGTGACCAGGCCGGCACCGCGGGCAAGGCCGTCTCCGTCCAGCTCGGCGCCACCGACAGCGCCGGCAAGCCGCTCACCTTCACGGGGTCCGGGCTGCCCGCCGGGCTCTCCGTCAGCCCCTCGGGTCTGATCACCGGCACCCCGACCGGGCCCGGAGTCTCGAAGGTCACCGTCACCGCCTCCTCCGGCACCGCGAGCGCCTCGGCCGTCTTCACCTGGACCGTCGAGCCGGACCTCAGCGGCAACCACACCCTGACCACGGGCGGCAAGGCCCTCGACGACGCCGACAGCAGCACCGCCGCCGGCAACCCCCTCATCACCTGGACCGCCTCCGGCGGCAGCAACCAGCTCTGGCAGTTCCGCCCCCAGCCCGACGGCTCGTACGAGCTGGTCAACGGCCTCTCGTCGATGTGCGCCGACGTCAGCGGCGGCTCCACGGCCGCGGGCGCCCAGGTGATCCAGTGGCCATGCAGCGGCGGCGCCAACCAGCACTGGAACGTCCGGCCGACGGCCGACGGCTCGTACACCGTCACCTCGGCCCACAGCGGCCTGCTGCTCACCACCGCCTCCGGCGCCGACGGCGCCGCGGTGACGCAGGAGCCGGACACCGGATCGCCGCTGCAGCGGTGGTCGATCTCCTGACCCGGGCCCGCAGGGCGGTCCCGCGGGGGCGGTCCTGATGCCGGGCTCCCGGGGCTGTCCCCGGGAGCCCGGCATTTCCGTCGGACCGGACCGCACGCACGAACGCGCACGGAACCCGGGAGGACGTCGGGGCCCGCGCGGACGACGAGACCGCCGGTCGGCCCGAGCCGCCGGCGGCGCGTCCTCGCCCCGATTCCGATCCCGGCCCCGATTTTGACCCTGACCCCGGCACGGCTCGTTCGACGGCCGCGCCGGGGTCCTCCTGTGGGCCGGGTCAGCCGGCCGCGGCCTCGCGCAGCCGCGCGGCGGCGGCCTCCGGGCTCACGTCGGTGACGAAGGCGTCGAGTCCGGATTCCACGCCCGCCAGGTACTTGAGCTTGCCGGGAGCGCGCCGGACGGTGAACAGCTCCAGGTGCAGGGCGAGTTCGTCGCCGCCGTCCTTCGGCGCCTGGTGCCAGGCGGAGATGTACGGGGTCCGGTTCGGCGCGGCGCCGGCGGGAGCGGGGAACAGCCGGTCGAAGCGGCGCAGCAGGTCGAGGTAGAGGCCGGGGAACTCGGCGCGCTCGGCCTCGTCCAGCGCGGTGAGGTCGCGCACCCGGCGGTTGGGGTAGAGGTGGACCTCGTACGGCCAGCGGGCGGCGAAGGGCACGAAGGCCGTCCAGTGCTCGCCCCGGAGCACCAGCCGCTCGGGGGCGGCCCGTTCGGCGGCGACGAGGTCCTCGAAGAGGTTCCGGCCGGTGCTCGCCCGGTACGCCTCGGCGCGGCCGATCATCCGGGCGGTGCGGGAGGGGACGAAGGGGAAGGCGTAGATCTGCCCGTGCGGGTGGGCCAGGGTGACGCCGATCTCCTCGCCGCGGTTCTCGAAGCAGTACACCTGCCGGACCTCGGGCCGGGCCGACAGTTCGGCCGTGCGGTCGGTCCAGGCGTCCAGCACCAGGCGGGCCCTGGCCTCGTCCAGGTCGGCGAAGGAGGCGTCGTGGTCGGGGGCGAAGCAGACCACCTCGCAGCGGCCGGTGCCCGGCCGCAGGGTGCGCAGGGGGTCGTCCTCGTGGGCGGTGACGTGGGCGGCGGAGTCCGGAGCGAGCGAGGGGAAGCGGTTCTCGAAGACCACGACCTGGTAGTCGGCCGCCGGGACCTCGCTCAGCCGGCCGTCCCGGGAGGGGCAGAGCGGGCACTCGCCGGCCGGGGGGTGGTAGGTCCGCTGCTGACGGTGGGCGGCGACGGTCACCCACTCGCCGAGCACCGGGTCGAGCCGGGTCTCGGAGAGGCTCGCGGAGGGTTCCAGCGGGCGTTCGTCCACGGCGGTCCGGGCCGTGCCGAACTCCTGGTCGTAGTAGACGAGTTCGCGGCCGTCGGCCAACTTGGTCGCGGTCTTGTGCACCGCTGTGCTCCTTCTGCGGGGGAGTTCGGCCAGCCTGTGCCGATCTCCAACAGAATCAAACATATCCGATCGTTTGTCAACAGGTGTAGACCTGCTGGCAGGTCATCAGGCGCCGCTTCCGGTCCGCGCCGCGATGAGAAATCCGCAGGTGTTGACTGTGGCGGCCGATGATGTTTGATTATGTCGAAATCAACTCCCGTCCGCCGATGGAAGCGCCGGCGGGAGCCGACACAACGCACACGCACGACGTACGGGAGCCGAGCAGATGATCGACCGGGCCGCCACCGACTTCGAGGCCGTCCACGGCGCCCGGCCGAGCGGCGTGTGGGCCGCGCCCGGCCGGGTGAACCTGATCGGTGAGCACACCGACTACAACGACGGCTTCGTCCTGCCCATCGCCCTCCCGCACACCACCAGGGTCACCGCCCGCCGCCGTGCGGACGGCCGGGTGCGGCTCCACAGCACCCAGGGCGACGGCACCATCACCGACCTCGCGCTCGACGGCCTGGCCCCCGGGGTCGTCACCAGCTGGGCCGCCTACCCGGCCGGCGTGTTCTGGGCCCTCGCCGAGGCCGGACACGCGATCGGCGGCGCCGACCTCTCCGTCGACAGCGACGTGCCGGCCGGCGCCGGGCTCTCCTCCTCCGCCGCCCTGGAGTGCGCCACGGCCGCCGCCCTGAACGACCTGTACGGGCTCGGCCTGTCCGCGCCGGACCTCGCCCTGGTCGCCCAGCGGGCCGAGAACGCCTTCGTCGGCGTGCCCTGCGGGGTGATGGACCAGATGGCCTCCGCCTGCTGCACGGACGGGGCCGCGCTGCTCCTCGACACCCGGACGCTGGAGCGGCGCCACGTCCCGCTCGACCTGGAGGCGGCCGGCTTCCGGCTGCTGGTGATCGACACCCGGGTCAAGCACGACCTCGGCGACGGCGCCTACGCCGCCCTGCGGGCCGGCTGCGAGCGTGCCGCCGACCTGCTCGGCCTGGCCGCGCTGCGCGACCTGCCGGCCGCCGGCCTCACCGCGGCCCTGGAGCGCCTCCCCGGGGAACTCGCCCCGCTGGTGCGGCACGTGGTCACCGAGAACCGGCGGGTGGCCGAGGCGATCGAGCACCTGGACGGCGGCCGGATCGCCGCACTGGGGCCGGTCCTGACCGCCGGACACGCCTCGCTGCGCGACGACTTCCGGGTCTCCTGCCCCGAGACGGACCTCGCGGTCGAGGCCGCCGTGGCCGCCGGGGCGCTGGGCGCCCGGATGACCGGCGGCGGCTTCGGCGGCTCCGTCATCGCCCTGGTGGCCGCGGCGGACGTGGCAGCGGTCGCGGACGCGGTGCGGTCGGCCTTCGGCTCCGCCGGCTTCGCCGCACCCGTCGCCTTCACCGCCGTCCCCTCGGCGGGGGCGCGTCGACTGGCCTGACCGGGCGGGGCCCGGAGTGTCCGGTCAGCCGGCGGCCGGTACCACGACGAGTTCGCCGACCGCCTCGGCGAGCGCGCTGCGGGCCGCCGCGGGGAGGGCGTCGTCGGTGATGAAGCAGTCGACCTCCGTCAGGGTCGCGAAGCTGCTCAGGCCGACGACGCCCCACTTGGTGTGGTCGGCGACCACGACGGTGCGGCGGGCCGAGGCGATCAGGGCCCGATTGGTCTGCGCCTCGGCGAGGTTGGGGGTGGTGAGTCCGGCCTGCTCACTGACGCCGTGCACGCCGAGGATGAGCAGGTCCACGTGGAGCGTGCGGATCGTCTGGTCCGCGAGGGAGCCCACCAGGGCCGCGGAGCGGGTCGGCGCCCCACCGGTCAACAGCAGCGACGGAACGGTCTCCGCTCCGTCGCTTTCCGCTGCCCACAGCAGGTCCGCGATCCGCAGGGAGTTGGTGACGACCGTCAGCCCCGGGACCTCCAGCAGCCGGGAGGCGACCGCGTAGGTGGTGGTGCCGGCGGACAGCGCCACCACGCTGCCCGGTTCCACCCGCTGCGCCGCGGCGTCGGCCAGGGCGGCCTTGGTGCCCTCCTCCAGCCCGGACTTCACGTCGAAGCCGGGTTCGTCCGTGCTGGCGGTCCCCACCGCGATGGCCCCGCCGTGGACCTTCTGCACGTCTCCCTGGCGCACCAGTGCGTCCAGGTCGCGGCGGATCGTCATGTCCGACACGCCGAACTGCTCGACCAGCTCGGCGACGCGCACCGCGCCGGCCTTGCGGATGGCCTCCAGGATCAGCGCCTGGCGCTGCGGGGCGAGCAAACTCTGATCAGCCACGAAGGCCCTTTCGATCGAACGGGTGCCTGACCGCTCCCGCTTCCTCCGGCAGGCCGACCCTGCCGCGGTCCGGACGTACCGGTGCCACCGCCGAGGGCCGGGCCGGGCGCCGGAGCGTTCGCGTCGGTGACCGGGGAGCCGTCGGCCGCGACATGATCCAGTATCCCAGGACCCCGGCGGGCCCCGACCCGACCGGTCGGCCGGTACGGCGGGGGCCCGGACGCACCGCACCGGGAGCCGCTCGACGCCCCCGTGTGCCCCCAACCCCCTTGGCAGCCCTTCCCTTCGGGCCCCCGACCCCCCCACACGGAAAGGACCCACCCCCTCCGCCCCCCCCCCCGGGGCCCCCCCCGCCGGTTCCGGTCGCGGTCCGGCCGACCCTCGGCGGCCGACCGCTCGTTCCGCCTCCGGCCGAGTCCGGACCCGCTGCCACTGTGCGGCGGGTCCGGTCAGGGGACGGCCGGGGCGGACGTCATGGGGGGTGGGCGCCGGGGCGCCCGGTCCGGGAGCCCGCGGGGCGCACCCCGAAGGGGAGCCGGCCCGGCGCCGCACGCGTCGGGCCGGCTCAGGGGCCGGTTTCCCGCGCGCCGGGCGGTGGGGCGCCGGCGCACGGGAGACCGGGCTCAGGCGGGCAGTCCGACCGCCCGCTCGCGGTTGCGGCGCTGCTGGATGACGACGGCGGCGACCAGCAGGGAGCCCTGGGCGACGTTCTGCCAGAAGGCGTTGATGCCCTGGACGGTGAGGCCGTTCTGCAGTGCGCCGAGCAGCGCGACGGCGAGCAGGGTGCCGCCGATGCTGCCCTTGCCGCCCTTGAGGGCACAGCCGCCGAGGGCGGCCGCGGTGATCGACTGCAGCTCCAGGCCCTCGCTGCCGGAGACCGGCTGGCCGCTGCCGGTGCGAGCGGTGAGCAGCACGCCGGCCAGGGCCGCGACGGTGCCGGAGAGGGCGTAGGCGGCGATCAGGTACTTGTTGAGGTTGATGCCGGCCAGGCGGGCGGCGGTGTCGTTGCCGCCGATCGCGTAGATGTTGCGGCCGATGTCGGTGTAGGTGAGCAGGGCGTGCACGGCGACGGCGGTGAGGATCAGCAGCCAGACCATGGTCGGCAGACCGGCGATCCTGCCGCGGCTGAGGAAGACGAAGACCGGGTCGTTGAGCACGTAGCCCTGGGCGCGGCCGTCCGAGACGAGCTGGGCGACGCCCTTGTAGGCGGCCAGTCCGGCGAGGGTGGCGATGGTCGGGTTGACCCGGCCGTAGACGATCACGACGCCGTTGAACAGGCCGATGCCGGCGCCGATGGCGAGCGCGGCGCCGATGCCGAGGTACGGGTCGGCGCCGGTGGAGGTGAAGACCATGGCGCTGGTGACGGAGGCCAGGCCGGCCTGGGAGCCGACCGAGATGTCGAGGCCGCCGCAGATGATCACGACGGTCTGCACGACGGCCAGCAGGCCGGAGATGGTGGCGGCCTCGGCGATGACCTGGATGTTGTCCCAGCCGACGAAGTTGGGGTTGAGCGAGCCGAACAGGGCGACGACGGCGACGAGGGCGCCGATCAGGCTGAGGTTCTGGCCGCCGATCGCGGCGAGCAGGGCGCGCGGGCCGCCGGACCGGACGGGCAGGGCCCCGGCGTCCGGCACCGGGGCGGTCGGGGGAGTGGCGGTGGTCATGCGCCCACCTCGCTGCGCTCGGCAGGGGCACTTGCCCACGCGCGCCTTTCGATGGTTCGCTCGCTGCGCTCGTTCACTGGGTCTCTCCGGTCTGGGCGGTGGTGGTGGCGGCGAGGTCGTCGGCCATGGCGAGGTCGTCGGCCATGGCGAGGGCGAGGACGGCCTCCTCCGTCGCCCGGTCACGGGTCAGCTCGCCGGTCGTGCGGCCGTTCTGCATCACCACGACCCGGTCGGCGAGGCCGAGGACTTCGGGCAGTTCGGAGGAGATGACCAGGACGGCGGTGCCCTCGCGGGCGAGGTCGGCGATGATCTGGTAGATCTCGGCCTTGGCGCCGATGTCGACGCCCCGGGTGGGTTCGTCGAGGATCAGCAGGTCGGGCTTGCGGGCGAGCCAGCGGGCGAGGACGACCTTCTGCTGGTTGCCGCCGGACAGGGTGCGGACCTCGGCCTCGACGGAGGGCGCGCGCACGCGCAGCCGGTCGGCGTACTCCTGGGCGAGGGCCTTCTCCTGGCGCTGCTTGACGAACCGCCATCGGCTGAGCCGGCGCAGGCTGACCAGCGAGGTGTTGTCGCGGATCGTGCGCTGCAGGAACAGGGCCTGGGCCTTGCGCTCCTCGGGGGCCAGGCCGATGCCGGCGGCGATGGCGGCGCGCGGGTCCTTCAGCCGCAGGACCTCGCCGTTGAGGGCCACCGTGCCGGAGTGGATCGGGGCGTCGCCGGCCAGGGCGAGGGCGAGTTCGGAGCGTCCGGCGCCGATCAGGCCGGCCAGCGCCACGACCTCGCCGGCCCGCACGGTCAGGCTGACGCCGTGCACGTCGTCGGTGGTGAGGTCGCGGACGTCCAGCACGACGCGGTCGGTGGCGACCTGCTGGCGGACGAACAGCGAGGACAGGTCGCGGCCGACCATGAGCCGGACGAGTTCGCTCTCGTCGGTGGCGGCGGCCTCGACCACCCCGGCGACCCGGCCGTCTCGCAGCACGGCGATGCGGTCGGCGAGCCGGAAGATCTCCTTCATCCGGTGGGAGACGTAGACGACGGCGATGCCCTCGTCGCGCAGCCGCCCGATCAGGGCGAACAGGGCCTCGACCTCGTGCTCGGAGAGCGAGGAGGTGGGCTCGTCGAAGGCGATCGCCCGCGGCGGGACGGCGCCGGTCAGGGCCCGCATGATCTCGACCAACTGGCGTTGCGCGGCGGTGAGTTCGGACCCGAGCAGGTCGGGGTCGAGGACCTTGTCGAAGCCGAGGCGGGCCAGGTCCGCGGTGATGCGGCGGCGCAGCTCGGCGCGGTCCAGGCGGCGTCCGGCCCGGCGGGGCAGCGAGCCGGCGTAGACGTTCTCGGCGACCGGGACGTGCGGGATGATCTCGGGTTCCTGCGGGATGATCCGGATCCCGGCGCGGCGGGCGTCCTGGGGGGACTGCAGGTCCACGGCCTCGCCGTCCAGCAGCACGCGCCCCTCGGTGGGGCGGTGGTCGCCGGTCAGGATGCGCAGCAGGGTGGACTTCCCGGCGCCGTTCTCGCCCATCAGGGCGGTGACCCGGCCGGGCGGGAAGGTGAGGGTGACGTCCTCCAGGGCCCGGACGGAGCCGAAGCGCTTGGACACGCCCTCGGCGCTCAGGCCGGGGGCGCCGCTCGCCGGCGGGACGGGTGACG
Source organism: Kitasatospora sp. NPDC057738 (assembly GCF_042798815.1). Lineage (NCBI taxonomy): Bacteria > Bacillati > Actinomycetota > Actinomycetes > Kitasatosporales > Streptomycetaceae > Kitasatospora > Kitasatospora sp. NPDC057738. The sequence continues at coordinate 57,005 of NZ_JBHVJT010000066.1, forward strand.
GTGCGGGTGTGGTCATCGGGGCCTCGTTGGCAGTGCGGTGCGTACGGTCTGGGGGAGCCGTGCACGCGGTCGGCGGTGCCGGTGGTCGCGGTACGGTCTCCGGGAGCGCGGCGGGGTGGGGGGGGGGGGTGGGGGGGTGGGGGTCCCCCCCCCCACCCACGGGTCTGGGAGGGGTCCGCTTCAGGGAACGCCCACGGGAT